>JAGVXW010000064.1 GCA_018303575.1 Candidatus Woesearchaeota archaeon | reverse complement strand
GCTATGGGAAGCTGCCTTTGGTGCAGCTTGTTCCCGTCGAGGAGATGACCTTCCCGCTCTGGGAGTTCGAGGCAAAAAGATTCCTGGAGTACGCCAAGGAATTAGGGATTGACCCGAAGATCAGGCCGTACCGCGGGGTGCTGGACTTGCAGAGCAACACGTTTATCGTATTCAATTACCACATGAATTCGAAGTCCTGCCCCTTGCTCAAGACCGACGGGAAATGCTCGATTTATGGGAAAGAAAGAGCCTTCGTCTGTAACCTCTTCCCCTTGAACCGGAGCCCTTTCCTCCATGTCGACTCTCCTCTTGACAAAAGCATCTTCGGGAATTGTGGGGGATTGGAGACCATTCCCGAGAAATTAGACTACAAGGATAATGACAAGCTTGTCGGCCAATTGTATCACTCCTTCGGCCACACTTTCCTCGCTGCAGTACAGCATGACCTCGTGATGGAGTGGAGCAACAAACTGATTCTTGAGCTGATGAAGGCGAAGAAGATCAGGCCGGCGATAAATTATCCCCGCGATAAGCTCCTGCGGCGCATCCAAAACACGCGCCAGGTGGACTTGTTTGAATTCCTCGTTGAGATCGGGCATTTCACGCAGCAAGAGGCGGACGCGACAATCGAAAGGTTTAGAAACTACGAAGACGCGAAGGAGAGGGTGAAGCAGGTGACCGGAAGCTTATGAAATTCCTCAAGAAACCTCCACTCCCCAAACGAAATCCCTGGGGAAAGAAGGGGGACAATGGGCGGGTGCTCGTTGTCGGCGGCTCCCCGGAATACATCGGCGCTGTCGCGCTTGCCGGCCTTGCCGCCTTGCGATGCGGCGCGGACTGGGTGACTGTGGCTGCTCCTGAGAAAGTCGGATGGGCGATCAATTGCCTGACTCCTGATTTGGTTGTGCGAAAGCTGAAAGGAAAGCGATTTGGAAGCGGCCATCTGAATCCTGTGCTGGAGTTGGCGGAAAAGCATGATGTCATCGTGTTGGGCAATGGGATTGGAATGGAAGCTCGTTCATTTGTAAAAAGATTTGTGAAGCGGTGCAAGAAACCGATGGTCATCGACGCTGATGCGCTAAAAGTTATTGCTATTTCTGATGTAAGAAACGCCATCCTTACCCCAAATCTTCATGAGTATGAGCTTCTTCTCAAAAATTCAAGAGTGAAAAACAAGAAAGGACTACAAAAAAAGATGGGAAACAATATTCTCATCCTCAAGGGCCCTCGGAGGGAGGTCATCACGCCAGAAAGTGTTGAGATTGCGACGACGGGAAATGCGGGGCTCACGAAAGCTGGCACGGGCGATGTCTTGGCCGGGCTGTGCGCGGGATTCTACGGGCAGACGCAGGATTTGTTATGGGCGGCCCGGCTCGCTGCGTATTATACGGGCGTTCTCGGGGATGTGCTCTTGAAGAAGAAAAAAGGATTCACGTTTCTTGCGAGCGATTTGGCCGAAGAAGCGAAGCGGCTTACCGATTCTTTGCGAACCTGAATTCCCCTGATGGCAAGATGCGGATGATCTCGTCGAGGTCTCCGCCTAATCTCTTCTGGATGGATTTCGCGATCTTGCTGACTTTTTGGTCTCCTTGCTCCAATTGGATGAACTCCTTGCTGCGAGCTTTGACAGATTCCAAAGGCGCTGCCATGAGCCTTCCATCCTTCAGCTTTCCGATGGCGAGATTGATCCTGTTCTCAACGTAATTGGTTTTTCCGCGGATGACAAAGGCGCCCTTGGTGAGATATTCTCCTGTGTTGGCTTCCTTCGTCACCTGATCCGGCCTGACCCAGAAGACCGGGGTGGTGGACTGGCCGAGCTTGAAGACCCTGGAAAAGGTGACTGTCGCGTCAGCCACTTCCTTGATTGACGCTTCTCCTATGCTTTTCCCTTCTGGTTTGATAATGAAAAATGGGCTTCCGGCCAAATCCGTGTGGAAGACGATGTCTCCGGAATCCGCATGCTTCTTGATGATCATCTCATTCGTGGTGGCGTCTCTTCCTCCGATGACCAGGAAGTCCTCAGAGGTGAAGAACCACCTGAATTTTTCATACCATTCCCTATTGACTGCGGTCTTTACGGCGCGCTTCTCGAATTTCTCCTGCTCCGCCTCTTTTTTCCTGAGCAGGTCGGCAAGCTTCTTCTTCTGGATGGCGATGGCGGCCTGGGCGCCCTCCGCCTTCTTCTTCAGCTTTTTCGCCTTCTCGAAATAGAGCGCCGCGTTCTGCTCGACGGTCTTGTCCAAAAAAAATTCAATCTGCGTCATGGTTCATTTTTTCAGCTCAACATACATCATTCTTGTGAATTCAATAACTTTTTGTGCGTATGCTTCGTCCAGGATTGTTCCATAATATAGCATTCCATTCCTAAAAAATCGTAGTTGGTCCGCAAATTGCACATCTCTTTCGTCAAATCCAAGAACTCTCAGATAAGAGACTTCGGCTTCGTTTGCTCCGACGCCAGAGGCATTGTATCCCTTCATAAGCATTTTTGCCCGTATACGTTCCATCACGATGTCATAACAGGACTTTATGAAGTCGTTCGCATTCTCAGGGGTTATTCTGATCAGCCGTATCTTTTCTAATAAATTACGATAACTATTTTCAGACTCCTTAACCAAAAATTCTGCCCGTGATCTGTCGAGACTTTGCTCTTTGACGATCCCCTCCTTAATGAACTCCTGAAACTGCCGTATTGCCCTCACAGCTCAACCCCTCCCGCCAAGACAATCCCGTTGCATAGATTTTCCTTCAGATGCTTGTGGATGCTCCTGAAAGAATCATAAAAATTGATGTTGACTTTTCTCTCGAGATTTTTTTCATGATTTGACACCTCTATGAGTTTGTCTTTCCTGCCAATAACCGCAATATCTATGTCTGAATGAATAGTGTCCTCACCTCTTGAATAGCTCCCAAACAAGAGGATAGTAGCTCCTGCGAACTCTTTCTCTAGGAAATCAGCCAATCCCGATTCATACACGAGCTTGAGGTTGTCCGCCCTCTTAAGCTGCATGGCCTTATGGTTCCCTCTGTTCAATTCTATTGCCCACCTCCTCGTTTCTTGGTCCTGCCGTACCTTGACAAGGTTTTGTTGTTCCAGATGCGGCAATGCTTTCATGACCGCAGGCGGCGTAACCTCGAGACACTTCGCTATCTGCCTCTGATTCAGGGACAGCCCTGCCTTTATGAACAGCACTCTTAAAATTTCCTGCTGAAGGTTAGTTAACTTCAGTTTATATATATTTATCATAGTTAATAGGTATTAACTTAAGTTTATATATCTTTCGATGGTTGAACAGAGCAACCCCGTTGCCAAGACGATCTCAATCGTGGGTCTTCAGGATGCGCAGGACTTCCTTCTTTTTTATGTCAAGGAGCTTCTTTGAGTCCGCTTCCAGATTGAGGCGCAAAAGAGATTCTGTGTTCGAGGCCCGGACATTGCACCACCAGTCCCTGTATTCTATGCTGATGCCGTCGAGACGGGTACGTTTCGCTTTGGGATGCGCTTTTTCAAGGGCCTTCATGGCCGCTGTCTTGTTGTCGACTTCAAGGTTGATCTCGCCGCTCGAATGATATTTTCGCAATGGCCTTACCAGTTGAGACAAGGGCTTCTTCGTTGCCGAGAGAAGACGGAGCATCCAGAGCGCGGTAAGGATGGCGGAATCCGTGTAGAAATTGTCCCTGAAGTAGAAATGGCCTGACAATTCCCCGGCGAAGAGCGCCTTCTCTTTCCTCATCTGCTGCTTGATGAAGCTGTGGCCGACGCGACATTTCAAGGGCCTGCCGCCCGCCTTCTTGATGGTTTCTGCGACAATCCTTGAGCTTCTCAAGTCGTAGAGGATGGTGGCCTTGGGATGGCGCTTGAGCATGTGCTCCGCGATTAAGGCGGTGATCAGGTCGCCGGAAATTAATCTTCCTTTTTCGTCCACGAAGAAGATTCTGTCCGCGTCGCCGTCAAACGCGATGCCGAGATCGGCTTTCTTCAGGACGGTTTTTCTGAGCATGTCCGTGGCGCCTTCCTGCATCGGGTTGGCGTCGTGGTTGGGGAAGGTGCCATCGATGTCAAAAAATAATCGTGTGCCTTTTAGCGGAAGCTTTGCCAGAGAGAAATCCTGCGCGCCCATGCCGTTCGCCGCGTCAACGACAACCTTTAAGGGCTTGATGCCCTCTGAGAATTTCTGGAGATGCCTGGCATACGCTTTCTTGATATCGCAGCGCGTGAGCTTTCCGAGGGTGGAGACGGACTTGAATGCCCTTTTCTCGATGATGGCCTCCATTTCCTGAAGCCCGGTATCCCCTGAAATGGGGATTGCGTTTTCTCTTGTGAATTTCACGCCGTTGTATTCCTTCGGATTGTGCGAGGCCGTGATCATCGCGCAGCCGTCCGCCTTGAGATGGTTGCAGGCGAAATAGCTCATCGGGGTGGACGTGAGGCCGAAATCCAGCACATCCTTGCCCTGCCGGAGCACTCCCCCGGTGAACGCCTTGAACAGCGAAGGGCCGGAGACGCGCATGTCATAGCCGACGGCGATCTTCTTGCCGGGAATGAAGTCGGCGAACGCGCGGCCGATGTCCTCCATGATGGCTTCGTTTATTTCGGAAGGGTACACGCCGCGGACGTCATACGCTTTGAAGAGGGGCATGACAGCGTTGCCAGAAAGGGCGTTTATATAGATTGCGCCTTGTTCGTCAGGACCGGGGGCCATAAAAAGAGGATAAAAAAGAGAAATTTATTTCATTCTTATCTCCGCTGCATTCCTGTGCGCGTCGAGGCCTTCGGCTCTCGCGAGCGTAGCTGCAACAGGAGCTAGCTTTCTCACCCCTTCCGGCGTGAGCTTCTGATAGGTGAGGAGCTTGAGGTAGCTTCCTACGCTCAGGCCGCCGGTGAAGCGCGCCGCCCCGCCCGTCGGAAGGACGTGGTTGGGGCCGGAGCAATAGTCGCCGAACACTTCTGCGGCTTCTCCTCCGATGAAGAGGGAGCCGTAGCTCGTCAATTGCGGAATAAGCGCGTCCGGATTCTCCACCTGAATCTCCAAGTGCTCAGGCGCTATTTCGTTCGCATATTCCACGGCCGCATCAAGACTTCGCACCCGCTTCCAGACGGACTTTCCGAGTGAGAGCCTGATGATATCTCTTGTTGTAAGATTCTTCATCTGCGCTTCAAGGCTCTGCCTGGCGGCATCCAAGAGCTTCTGTGAAGGCGAAACGAGCGTCGCCTTCGCATCCGGATCGTGCTCGAGCTGCGCAAGGAGGTCGGCAGCGATGTACGCTGGATTGGCCTTGGCGTCGGCGATAATGAACACTTCGCTTGGTCCTGCCGGAAGATCGATTCCGCATAAGCCCAGACCTGCCGCATACTGTTTAGCTGCAGCAACATAAGCATTGCCCGGTCCCACGATCTTGTCGGCTCTTGGGACCTGCTTTGTTCCATAGGCCATCGCCGCAATCGCCTGAATGCCGCCAATCCTAAAGATGCGGTCGGCACCTGCAAGGTCTGCAGCGACTATCGTTTCGAGAGACGCCTTGGGCGAACACGCTATGATTTCCGAGACTCCCGCGAGCTTTGCCGGGACAATGCACATCAAGGATGTGGAGGGCAGCGGATACCTTCCTCCCGGGATGTAGACCCCAACACGCTCAATAGGAACGACCCTCTGCCCATAGGTCACACCTCCTCTTGTCTCCTCGAAATTTTGGTACTGGGCTTTCTGCAGCCGGGCAAAGGACGCGATATTCGCTTTCGCTTTCCTTAGGGCCGCGAGGACTTCCGGGTCAATTCGCTTGTAGGCCTCCCGTATTTCTTTAGGAGTGACTTCGAAGCTCCGGAGCCGCATCTTGTCAAACTTGAGCGTATATCGCCGTACGGCCCGATCTCCTTCTTTTCTCACCGCCTCCATGATTTCCTGCACGATTTTTTGAGTTTTCACCTTCTTCGCCTCCACAATTCGTTTTTGATCTCTTTCCAGGATACCCTTTTTTTCGCCATCAGCACCTGAAGGAAATAGAGGACATCGGTGATTTCCCAGACCAGGTTCTCCTTGCTTGTGTAGCCCACAACTTCTTTTGTTTCCTCCATGATCTTCTCCTTCAGCTTGCGCTCATTTGAAGCGATTTTTACCGTGAACGAACCCTCTCTCGGATTCCTGAGGCGGTCTTCAATAACCGCGAAAAGCTCTTCGAGGCTGAATTCCTTTTCGCCAAAACAGGAGTAGCTTCCCTCATGGCAGGCTGCCTTGGTTTGCCTCACGGTGAAGAGGAGGGTGTCGCGATCGCAGTCATATCTTGCCTTGACAAGCTCTTGAAAACAGCCGGATGTTTCCCCTTTGGTCCACAATCTCGCGCGCGAGCGGCTATAGTACGTTGCCTTTCCTTCCTTGAACGTCTTGAGCAGCGATTCCTTGCTTGAAAACGCGAGCATGAGCACCTGGCCTTCCTCATCCTGGACTATCGTAGGAATCAATCCGCCATTTTTGGTAAAATCGAGGACAGAGACGAACGCTTCGGGCAAGCTGACTTTCTCAGTATAAAGCGACATCCCTATCTGCGAGTCCAGGCCCAGGCTCTCCAGCAGCATGACATCCGCGACTCCCGTGATTCCGCCTGCGAACGTCACTCGGTTCTTGGTCAAATCCCTTATCCGTTTGGCTTTGCGTACGTCAATTCCTTTCAGCATCCCTTCCCGGTCGACATCGGTGAAGAGGAATCCCGAGCAGCAGTCTTCCACCTCCGCAATCAGGTCCTTGGGCCGCTTCTTTGTCCGCGCCTTCCATCCCTTGTTGACCACAAACCCTTCCTTGGTGTCCACTGCGACGATGATTCGGCCTTTCGGTATCTGCTTGAGGAACTGCCTCGTTGCTTGGGTTCCGATGATAAGCTTTCTCGCGCCCGCTTGCAACAGAGCATTGGCTCTTTCGATGGTTCGGATGCCTCCGCCCACGCGACAATCAGCGAGTTTACAGATCTCCTTCACCAACTGAAGGTTGTCGCCTTTCCCGAGCGCTGCGTCAAGGTCGATCACTGCGATTTCCCCATACTTGCGGAATTCTTTTGCCAAGGTTAGCACATCCTCTCGCTCGAGCACTTTCTCGCGGCCCTGCCTCAGTTGGACCGCTTTTCCGTCCATGATATCGATGCTTGGGATGATCATAGTCTTACCTCTATCTTGCGTTTTGCCAGATACACCTTGACATCCTTGACTGAATACTCGCAAGTGTGGAAAATCGAGGCCGCGAGGGCCGCGTCCGCTTTCCCTTCGGTGAGGGCTTGAAAGATGGTTTCCGGGCCTTTTGCTCCACCAGACGCGATAACCGGAATCGAGACAGCTTCCGAAACCTTCTTTGTCAAGGCCAAGTCATAGCCGCTTTTCGTTCCGTCCTTGTCGATGGACGTGAGGAGAATCTCTCCCGCGCCAAGCCGTTGCACTTCCTTTGCCCATTGCGCGACATCGAGTTCTGTTCTCTTTTTTCCGCTTCTTGTGAAAACTTTCCAGCGGCCGCCTTCTTTTTTGGCGTCGATTCCGACCACGATGCACTGGCTTCCGAAGATGGCTGACGCTTCGCTGATAAGCCGAGGATTTTCGACAGCAGCTGTGGTGATAGCTACCTTGTCCGCGCCTGCCCGCAGGAGCGCACGCATATCTCCAACTGACGAGATGCCGCCGCCGACTGTGAACGGGATGAAGACAGCCTTCGCTACCTGTTCCACGAGTTCGATGCGCGTCTTGCGCTCTTCCGCTGTTGCCGCGATGTCGAGCAGGACGAGCTCGTCCGCGCCTTCCGCATAATAGCGCTTGGCAAGCTCAACCGGATCACCGGAGGAGACGAGGTTCTCGAACTCCACGCCCTTGACGACTTCCTTTCCCTTGATGTCGAGGCAGGGGATGATGCGTTTCGCTAGCATGAGAGCCACCTCCTGAGGAGCGCGAGGCCCGCTGTCCCGCTCTTTTCGGGGTGGAATTGGACAGCAAGGATATTCTTTGACCGTATTGCGCTTACAAAGGGGCCATAATAATCGGAAAGCGCTGCGATGATTGTGAGATCATCCGGGACGACAACATAGGAATTCACGAAGTAAAAGGAATCGTCCTCTAAGCGGGGGTTCTCCGATGCGATCAGGTTCCATCCGATTTGAGGAATCTTGCCAGTGCGGAATTTCATGACCCTTCCTTTGAAAATTCCCAAGCCTTTGGCTCCAGGGCTTTCGTCACTGCTTTCGAAGAGCGCCTGCATCCCCAAGCAGATCCCCAAAAAGGGTTTGCCTTTGGAGATGGACGTTTTGAGAGCGCCAATGAGATTCTTTTTCTCGAGATTCTCCATCATGAAGCCGAAAGACCCGTCTCCGGGAAGGATAAGGCGGTCGCAGGCTGCAATCTCGTTCGGAGTTGAGACGATTCTGCTCTCTACCTCCAAGTATTCCAAAGCGTTCTGCACGCTCTTCAAGTTCCCTGCTCCGTAATCTACGATGCCTATCATCCTTCGATCAGCCCTTTTGTCGACGGCAATTCGTCTTTCAGGCGCTCGTCTCTCGAGCATGCGGTCTTGAGCGCCTTGGTGAAGGCCTTGAATGTGGCCTCGATCTTGTGGTGGTCGCTCCTGCCGTACTTAATGAGAAGCGCGATGTTGGCACCAAGGCCGACGGAGAACCCGTAAAAGAAGTCCTCAACAAGGTCGGTGTCAAGCTCGCCGCAGAAGCGTCTCCTGAATTTGCCGTCGAATTTCAGATACGGCCTTCCTGAGATGTCGAGAGCTGCGACTGCCAAGGACTCATCCATGGGGAAAATAAAATAGCCCGCCCTGTTGATCCCTTTCTTGTCTCCGAGCGCCCGCTTGAAGACCTGGCCGAGCACGATGCCCGTATCTTCGACGGTGTGGTGCTGGTCCACTTGCACATCGCCTCTCACCCTGAGTTCGAGGTCGAATCCCCCATGCTTGGCGAAGGCCTCGAGCATGTGGCTGAAGAAGCCGATGGGGGTGTCAACCTTTGGAGTTCCCTTGCCGTCAATGTTCAGCGTTGCTTGAATCTGGGTCTCTTTCGTGTTCCTTTCAATGGCTGCGGTTCTCATGAGAGCGCCTCCCGGATTTGGCTGATGTCTTGGAGCACTTTTTTCGCTCCGGCGGCCTGCAGAAGATTCTTGAGCTGCTCACTCTTGTTTTGCGGCGGCAAGACGCCGATCGGGATGACCCTGGCTTTGATTGCTGAAGTGATATCGTCAACCGAGTCCCCGAAATAGCATACTTCTTGACTGGGATATTCTTCTTTGAGCTTCAAAAGCCCTTCAGGATTCGGCTTCTGCTCCCCGACATCTTCCATCGCGATGATAGCATCGAAATAGGTTTCGACTTGGTTGTTTTTCAGGGCGAAGATCGCTTCTGATTTTGGCCTGCCCGTGAAAATAACGAAACGATACTGGGCTGAGAGTTCCTTGAGAAGCGGCTTATTGAAGAGCCATTTCTCTCCAGGCATCAGCTTCAGATAGCGCTTCTGGAACGCCTCAATCACTTTCTCCCGCTCTGCCCTTATTCCGCGAGATTCGATAATCGCTCGTGTCAAATCCCAATCATTGTTGTAGCCGCCTTTCTCCTTGAATGACTGGATCTCCTCAAGGGTAACCTTTGCTTTTGTGAATTCTTCACTTGTTTCCTTGATTGCGACCCGATAAGAATTCGAGACATCGATGAGAACGCCGTCCATGTCGAAGACAAGCAGCGGCCT
>JAGVXW010000030.1 GCA_018303575.1 Candidatus Woesearchaeota archaeon | reverse complement strand
ATATAAAACTATTTAGAGCTATTTTTTTACAAAATATCAAAAAATATATAAATAATAGAATAATGTCAAATTCTTATGGAAATCGCGCTCAAGAAGAAGGACTGGCGGGTGCTCTACGAATTGGAAAAGGACGCGCGGCAGTCCTTGCAGGCGATCTCGAAGAAGACGGGAGTGTCAAAGCAGCTTCTGAGCTATATGCTGAAGAAATACGAGAAGGAGAAGATTATCCTCGCGTACACTGCGATTATTGATTCTTCTCGATTGGGCTACTATTCCTACCGCGTGTACATGAAGTTCGCGCATGTCACAACAAAGAAGGCAAAGGAGGAGTTCTATCTGTTCCTCGTTTCGATTCCTGAAACAACCATCGTGAACAGCATCGACATGCGCTGGGACACGGGCTTCATCATTTCTGTGCGGCGCATCTTTGACTTCTACAACGTGTGGGAGAAGATCATGAGCAAGCGGGAGCTGATTGATGAGTACAAGATAGCCATCTACGCGCCGGTCTCGCATTTCACGAGAACGTTGCTTTCTCCCGAACCGACGAAAGAGGCGCCTGAGATCCGCGTGCTTGGGGCGCATGAAGCTGTCGAGACAGAAGAGCATGACATCAAACTCCTCCAGGAGCTGTCAAAGAACGTGCGCGAGTCTGTTGTTGAGATAGCGAGAAGGACGAAGCTGAACGCGCAATATGTGTCGAGGCGCATCCGGGCGCTGGAAAAGAATGGGGTGATTCAAGGCTACCGGCCCTTGATTAATTGGGGTCTGCTCGGCTACAGCTACTACAAGATGGATGTGAAATTATCAGGCACGGCGAGGAACAAGGAATTGTTCTCGTTCTGCCACCTGCATCCCAACGTGATCCAGGTGAACCAGACGATCGGCGGCTCGGATTTCGAGTTTGAAGTCTTTGCGAAGAGCAAGGCGGAGTTCAAGGAAATCATGGACAGCTTCACGGAAAGGTTCTCGGATGTCGTTGTAAACTACGAATATTTCACGGTCGGAAGGCCGTACAAGGAGACGTTCATGGCGTTCTAGAAGGGATAATAATTGAGCTTATGCTCCTCGTGGATGAAGAGGAGGTCATAATCGCGGATGAGGCCAGAGAACGTATTCCGCATGCCGAGAAGAATTTCGTGCAGGTGCTCATCGTCCCTCACCTCGAACTCCACTTCAGCGTCCCAGGAGCCGATCAGCTTCAAATATTGCACCCCGTCGGGATGCAAGGCAACATAGGTCACCAGCTGCCTTTCCTTTTCTGGGGTGAGCGAATGGAGGCGAAGCATGATCTTATAGAGCCGGTGCCCCATGTTGGCCAGAACGCGGAATTGGGAAATGATCTCTTCCTTCACGAGCTTCTTCATCCGATAGGCGATGACATCCCTTGTGAGATTCAATGCAGCCATCATTTCGAGAATGGATACCCGGGCCTGGGTTGAGAGCATCCTCAGGATCTTCTGATCGATCTCGTCAAGTGCATAGTGGCCCAGGCCTGAGCCATAGACAAACCTCTTCTTCTCCTTGCTCCCTTTAGTGAACACGTGGCTCGTCTGGGTGATGAGCGCGTCTTTCTCAAGGACGAGAGCGCCATATTTTTCTAGGAAAGCGCTCAGCAGCGCGCCAAGCTCATTGCTGTCTTTCGCGAGGAGAGAAACCGCAAGGTCCCATCTTCCTCGGCAGGAAGCGACCCAGATTGCATTGCGGCTTTTTGCCCAATAGGCGACGATTTCCCGCTCCTTCTCCACATCCGCGTTCTGGAATTTGAAGTAGAGCTTGTGCTGGGTGTATCCTAATTTGGAGAAGTTGATAACGGCATAGAACTGACTGATGATTTTGTTCTTCACCAGGTTTTTGAGGCGGTAGTCAACAACCTGCTTTGAAACCGGGATACGCCTAGCAAGACCTGCGAGCGTCGCTCGGCTGTTCAGATCGAGCTCGGCGAGGAGCTTCTTGTCTTTCAGGTCCAATTTCTTCATAATTTCGGATAAATATGTCTGATTATTATAAATTTTACTGATTTGTCAAACTTTTTTAGAGATAGTTTAATTTATACGCTATCGCTTACCATCGTATGGTGATAAAACATGTTCGAAAGATATACTCATTTTCGTCCGGGTGATGTTAGCTTAGTTTTGAAGATATGTTTGCCTATTGGATTAGTGGCTTCGATACCGATTGTCATCGGCAGACTATCCCAGAGACACGAACTCGATGAGAGCCGGAAATCCAACGAAATACCCCAACAGATCTATTCTGTGGAATCAAGAGATATCAATGATGATGGACGCCCTGACATTGTAATGAAAGGCAAAGAAGTGGTATACCTCTCATTTGGCCGACCGGATGGAACCTATAGCCCTTCCAAGTATTTTGCGACAGAATCAGAACTTGAAAAGAATCTTAAATGACCCTCAAGCAAGTGTATTTTTTTCTGATTGTTTTGACAGGATTGCCGAGCAGGAAGCAAGAATTGAGAAATTTGTTTTAGAGTATGGCAATGCTCCTAAACCTTAGGGCCTAATCCACCGTGTCTCCCAGAAAGACACATCATTTTCCTCGTCGACAATCCCCAAAAGAAGGCGCTTCTTCGTCGAATGCGCTACGCGGTTCTTGGCCGAGAACTCATACCAGGTCAAAGAAGAGGTCTCCTGCACCGGGAAGACGACCCATTTCGCATGGTCTTCTCCTGGCTTCACGCCTCTGTCATAGACGCGGAAGTCCGCTCCAAACTTCATGGCTGTCTTTACAATATAGCCGCGGTCCCTTAAGTCCTTGAAGACGCAAAATCTCACCCAAGCGTTCTTCTCTGATTTCTGGTGCTTCCTGAGAAGGGCGTCGAATTCGATGGCCTTGCCCCTGCCGTCGAGCACTTGCAGCTTCTCCTTGTCAACGAGATAGACCGCTTCCAGGAGCGAAAGCTGGACTTTCCCATCTTTGAGAAGAGTGCCGAACCTGCCTTGATTGTACAGGTCGCGCGCGTCATTCGAGTTCTCGGTGACGACGCGCTCCTTGAGGAATTGCGCTTGAATCATCTGTTTTCAGAATCGAGGAGGGTATAAAAAGGTTTAGGCCATCAGAAGGAAAAGCCAAAGGGGGATAGTTATCACTTTTTGGTTCATTGAAAGCTCTTCCTTGCTGATGATGATGCCGAGAGGACATTTATGCATATCCAGAAATTCATTGATTGTGGAAATGGCGCTTGAAGGAATGGCCGCCCTGTACTTTACTTCCACCGGAATCGCCTTCCTTTTTATCTGAAGGATAAAATCGATTTCCTTCTGATTCTTCCAATAGAAGATCTGGGGCAGAGGCCCGGGCTCTATGTTATATTTTAAGCGTTTGAGGTGGTCAAATACCAGGCCCTCCACCACTTTCCCCAATTCCTGGGGATTGCTTACTAACGTGTCATCAAGATAGTCTACAATGCCATTTCTAATTCCCGGATCCAGAACATAGATCTTCTCCTGTTTCCGCAGCCGCTTACGCCTGCTTTCAGAATAGAATTCGGCAGATTCTATCAAGTATGCCTTTGTGAGATATTTCAGGTATTCTTTCAGCGTCGGCCGCTCAATGCCTAGCACCCTGGCGGTATTCGCGACATTAAAACTAAACCCTGACTCTTTCGCGAGTATCTTAAATAAATCCTCTAAGACGCTAGGATTCCTGATACGGAAATACCGCACAATATCCTTAAAGAAAATCAATTTAATCTTATCGCGTATTGCTTCTGATATCCTCTGGTAGTCGTTTTCTTCCAGAAATTCCGGATATCCCCCAACGGTGAGATACCGGTTCAGATGGATTTCGATTTCGTTTTTCTTCCCGGCCCAATCGCCAGCAACTTGCGTGAGAGCGGAGAAAAGGATTTTGGGGCCTGAGGTTTGGAGAGAGGAAACCAATGCTTCCCTGAGCCTCCTTTTGACCTTAAAAAAATCTTCCGGCAGTATTTTTTTGAAGCGAAGCGTCTCCGAAAACTTTAAAGGGAGCATCACTGACATGCTTATCCTGCCCAAAAGAGACTCTTCCGTGCCCTTGCTGATCCAGATTGAGGAGGATCCGGAGATGACAAATTTGAGATTCAAACCGAGATTGTGCCAATTCTTGAGTATCTTCTCCCAATCGGGCAGTTCCCGTATTTCATCCAAAAAGACATAAGCCGTATTTTCCAAGTCCTCCAATGGTTTCTTCAGAATGAATTTTGAGTAGGCTGACATCAAATCCTTTAATTCCGCCCCGCCCCTATTCAATTCCACTTCATCAATAGAAAGGTATAAGATACGCTGAGGCGGCACACCCTCTTGGAGCAAGGAACTGATGAGCTGGTGAATCAGCACGGTTTTTCCCACGCGCCGCGGACCGATAATTGAAGTGATTTCACGTTTGGCAAGGTTGCTCTTGATGATATAATAATCCCCTCGTTTGAAATCAGAGAACTTAAAAGGCGAAATCTCGCGATTGCTCCACCAGGGGTTGTACTTATTCAATATCCTCACAATCTCTAGCTCTTCCATATGTATAGTATATTATACATTATTTAAATAGATTTGTATTGTATACTATACAGTTCGAATATAGAATACGATTACTTTCGATGAGAATCAGCTTCCTGAACATTTATATAGAGCGCGGGGATTTCTCTAATTATGATAGAACTCACGTTTTTAGGGACGAGCAGCATGGTGCCGACGAAAGAGCGGAACCAGAGCGCCATCTTCATTAGCTATGACACTCACGGAATCCTGGTTGACTGCGGGGAGGGGACGCAGCGGCAGTTCAAGTTCGCCGGCATCCCGCTGACGAAAATCACGAAGATCCTGATCACGCACTGGCACTCTGATCACACGCTCGGGCTGCCGGGATTGCTTCAAAGCCTGAGCGCGTCCGAATACGGCAGGACCCTGGAGATCTATGGGCCGAAAGGGATCAAGGAGCGGCTGGAGCACATGTACCGGGCTTTCCTCATGGACAGGCTCATCGAGATGAAGATCACGGAGATCAAAGAAGGGACGTTCTTCGAGAACGGGGAGTTCAAGCTGGAGGCCAAACTGCTGGATCACGGCATTCCCTGCTATGCGTACGCGTTCGTCGAGAAGGATAAAAGGAGAATCGACATGGCAAGGGTGAAGAAGCTCGGGATGAAGGAAGGGCCCTTGCTTGGGAAATTGCAGCGCGGCGAGACGGTTGAAGTGAAAGGGAAGAAGATCTCGCCCGACGATGTTTCCTCTGTGCAGGAAGGCAAGAAGGTCGCGATTATTTCGGATACGCTGCTCTGCGACTCGTGCTATGAGATCGCGCAGGACGCCGATTTATTGATTTCAGAATCCACGTACAGCGCCGCGATGGAGGAGAAGGCTGAAGGGTACAACCACATGACGTCGAAGCAGGCTGCTTTAGTAGCGTCTAAATCTAATGTGAAACGTTTAATTCTTACGCACTTCAGCGCTCGATACAAGTCCACTTTGGAATTGAACGATGACGCGCGGGATTACTTTGAAAACACGGAGTGCGCGTTTGACTTGATGAAGGTCAAACTATAATTCTGCCGGAAAGTTTCCGGAAATTCCGGGCTTAACCTTTTAAATCCGTGACCCCTGCCTGTGAACATGAGCCTCAAGAGCAAGGGCATCAACGCGGAAAGGGAATTGATCCATAAGTTCTGCACGCAGGGCGATTGGTATGCGTGCCGGGTGGCGGGGTCGGGGAGCATGAAATACCCTTCTCCGGACATCATCGCCGGGAATCTCCTGAGAAAGCTTGCGATCGAGTGCAAGCGCACTTCTGGGGAGAGCAAGTATGTGCCGAAGGAAGATATTGAGCAACTCAAGGAGTTTTGCAGAGTTTTCGGCGCTGAGCCCTGGCTGGCGGTGCGCTTCGACAGCTCTCCCTGGTACTTCCTCACGCTCGAAGACTTGAAAGATACGGGCTCCTGCTACGCGGTGACGAAGGAGTTGGTGAAGACTCGGGGCATCCTGTTCGAGGAAGTAGTTAGGTAGCGGAATAGCGCTGGCTTTTTAAAGGACAAAGCATTCTTTACGCATGTATGACTCTACAGGATAGAGGTAACATATGACGAGGCGACACCATCTCGTGCTTGTAAACGGGGACGATAAGGCCTTAAGGGGGTTAGAGAATAAAATAGGCAGTGTAGGGCACATCCCCCACGCCTTTTCAACTGCCCAAGAAGCCGTGGCCTGGCTGCAGGGGAAAGACGAGCGGGGCGTTGCCCATTACAAAACAACCGCCGCCGTCCTTTGTGGGTATCGCGTGGGGAAGGAGGGTGACATTTCTACCGCTCGAAATGTCGCCTATTGGAAGGTTGCCCTTGACCGGGACATCCCCTTTGTGCTGACGACTGACCAAATTGGGGCCCATTTGTCCGGGCTAGGAGGGCTGGTTGACCGGTATTTTGAGATAGAGCAAACCGCAGAAGAGTGGGAAGCGCTCCTTGATGATCTCTTGTTTGAAAACGTGACTGCCGGCAGGCCTATCCTTGTGGTGAAATATGGCGGAAGCACCGCTGATTTTGAGCGCGCCACTTTAGGCACAGATCGAAAGGTAAAGGAAATCCTGAATTACCTCGTCAATCTCCAGAGGGGCGGCAGGTATCAGGTCATCATCACTTCAGGCGCCGGGCCTACCGCAGAGCTCGATAAGATTGACTTCGACCTGTACAGGCATGAATGTGTTGATGTAAGGAACGAGTTCGCTAAGGATGTTTCGGACGCAATAGCCCATAACCTGATACGATTGCGGAAGCTGATGAGCACCGGAGAAAAAAGCGGAAAAGCTTTCGCCGTCTACGTGTCTCCTGTCCATCTCAGACAGAAAGGCCCGGCGTATCTCCAGGATAAGGTCTTTGGCCGCAATAAGATCCTGCTCATCGGCTCTGCGCCGCGACATTTATGCCTCGATTGCTCGGATGTCGTAGCAAAAGAGGATCCCTGGTATCCTAACCTGCCGCCCTACATCTCAGACGCGCAGACGTTGCGCACCATGGAGATGCTCGGCGCGCACGATTTGATCGTGGTTAAGCGTACGACCCATCTCTGTAAGTTCTCTCCCCTCCTTGGATTCAACCGCGAATATCCTCCGAGCACAAATATCAATGAATGGAGACAGATTCAGGGTGAGAATGAGGCACTCTATGAGCAAAGCCCCGAGGATGTGCTCCGCATTAGGCGAGAAGAGGGTGGTTCCGGGGACCATTTCTTTGAAGACTCTGCATTGCGGCTTATGGCCCGGATGGGAACGGAAATCAAGGTGTATGTCGTGCATCCTCATCCACTAGAGATGATGCCCGGTGGAAAGCACATCCTCCCTGGGGTTGATCGGTGGTACCAAACCCCCACAGAAACGTTCGACGCGATTCTGAGGCGAGAGATCGGGCCTTCTATCGTTCACCGGCCTTCCTGAATCGCATCCAAGCGCATCGTGACGATGTGGTAGATGATGCCCATCGCCTGCGTGATGAGGAACAGCGCCCAGAGCTCGGAAGACGAGCGGGGGTTGGCGAGGATGTCGTCGAGCTGCTTTTTCATCTTGTGGTAGATGTGCAAAGAGGCGTTGGCGGCCTCGACGCTGGGCTTATAGTAATAGTGGTAGGCGAGGTCATACTGGGCGCACAGCTGGCCGAGCAGGGCGGCGATTTTCTTGTTGAGCGTCTTCGAAAGCGAGAGGTGGCGGGCGACGTGCTTGAGGCGGTCGCCAAGATCTTCCAGACGCTCGCAAAGGTAGTAGAGCAGCTTCTGCTCGTAGCGCGGCACAGACTCCCTGAGCTGGGCCTTGTTGATGCAGCGCAGACAGTAATACGCCAGGCGGTTCACCTCGAGATCCCGCAGGAAGAGCGAGGACAGCTGCCCATAGTCCCTCTTCTGGTACGCGTCCCTGATATCCTGGATTATTGCCTTGAGGAGCAGATAGACCTTGCGCAGGGAGGAGTCAAAGTCGAGGTTGATTCTGTCCGCGATGGACTGGATGAGGCAGGTCTTGTCGTTCTGCTCCATGATGTCAAAGCCGATGAGCTCGGTGACCTTCTTGCGGATGACCTCCAGCAGCTCCAGGCTATGGTGCGTGAGCAGGATCCGATCATAGCCCTTTTGGTAGGAGCGCGCGAGAAACCGATCCACAAGGAACGGCTCCATCCTGCGGACGTCGAGGGAGACCTGCTGAGCGTGCGCGGTCTGCTTGGGGGTGAAGATGAGCTGGCCGCCCTCCTGCCTGCAGTCGATCTCGTCGCCTTTCCTGATGCCCTGCTGCTTCACCCATCCGGAAGGGAGGGAGACAATCAGGGTGGAGGGGCCGTGCTTGATGACTTTCCTGCCCATGCGGTTGCTTAAGGCTCCTCCTTTATATATTTTCCGGAGAGTATTCTTTTTAAAAAAATATATGCTTAATATGACTGATAAGCATAGTATAGGCATCACCTATAAATGGTTCTGGCGCTTCTTCTCTCCTGCCCTAACGGGGGAGAGGATTGCATGGACTACCTCGCAGAACGGAAGGAGATGTGGTGGGGGGCCTTAGGGTTCCGGATCACTGACCGCGCGGCGGAACTCGAGGACAAGTAAGCCCTTACGAGGATTCTTGCAGGGCGCCGTATTCTCTCATGGTTGCTGAGCGCTATAGCTGATTCACGAAATTTTGGAACCTTTGGCGTGAATCATCTGGATAGCAAATTTATCATAGCTGGCAAGATATGCTGCCCATCATAAAGTTCCATTATTTGATGAATTTGCTATATTTGTCTGCAAAGCCTTCGGCAATCGCCCCTAGATGACGGAACTCACTTCCTGCGCTTGATCTGGGTCTCGATGCGCAGCTCTTCCTTGATCACTTTCTCGACGACGCGCTCAATGTGCATCTCAATCCTGGCCATGCGGCGCTCCATGGAAACAAGCACCCTGAGCGCGTAGACAATCGCGAAGAGGGTGCCAACGATGATCGCTAGGGTGATTTCCTGGACTGTGAGCAGAGCCATCGCATACCTCTTTTTGGGAGATTCGGGATGAAGGGGTATTTAAAGATTTTCTATTTGTAGAGCTTCCGGAAGAGGAAGCGCTGCTGCGTATCGGAGAGTTCCTGGGTCTGGACCGTGCGCACGGTCGAGTCAATGGGCTCCGATTGGTCCTTGACAGATCTGACCGGCCGGATCTGGTCCGCCTCCCGGAGAAGAGCCACAAGCCTGGACATGCTCTCCTGATCCTCTGGAAGATCCTGCTCCCTTTCCACTCCGTTCATAGAGAAATACTGCGGCTGCCCCTGCTCAAATACCACAACCCCACGCTCCCAGGAATGAAAATCAGCGCCTCTTGGCACGGTGGTTGCAGCGTATTGCCCCACTTCAAGCACCCGCGGCGCACTCTGTGGGGGAGCCATCGCCCGGGATTCGAGAATCCTCCCTACGTATCGAGGATCCGCTTTTATCGATAAATAGACTTCCAGGAGCCTCTCCCTGCTGTCAAAATGGTGCAGGTCATAGCGGTCCAAAACCACATCATCGCCCAGATGGCGCACGCCAATCGCCGTCTCGGGCAGACCCATGTATTCAAAGACCTCGTAGCCGACCAGGGCTTCAGCGACCCCCCGCAGAGCGACATCGCCCGCCTGAGCGTCCAAGGCCACGAATGCCCGGAGGGAACGCGATGTTGCATCCTCCACCACTATGCCCCGCTCCTGAACCTCAGAAGCGTTATGGCCCAGCCAGGGGCTGTAGCTGGTGTACATCCCAATCCGCGCGACGCGCTTTGCCCTTGGAGTTGTCTCGATGGTCATGGCGCCTCAGGAAAGAGCATCGCGAAGACTGCCTTCGCGTTGTCAGCGTGAAAGGGCTCGTAGAAGACATGCG
>JAGVXW010000029.1 GCA_018303575.1 Candidatus Woesearchaeota archaeon | reverse complement strand
AAATGGGGGGATTTCTCAACCCTCTGCATGATTTCTATCGAATCTGAACTATCGTTTCCGCCGACAATCCCCAGGAACGACTCCCAGCTCACCAAGCTCTTCTTTGCCCGTGCCTCAAACGTTTTCAGCTCCTTCAGCCGGTCCCTTGCGGAGCTGTTCAAATAGAGAGAGAATGCCACATTCCTGTCTGTCGCGCACGTCCCCACTTGAATCTGTTTTTTGATCAAAATATGGATATCTGGAGTATCCAGCTTCGCGAGCAGTCCCAGGCAGGTGTTTTTGACTTGTCTCGCCTTGATGAGCTTCACTTGTCGCTCGACATAGGTTCCTTTCGCTTTCATGGATGCATACGCACTATACATTTTTAGGAGTTCCTTCTTGTGCTCCTTGGCGATTGCCGTGAGGATTTTCTTCCTTGTCTCATAGAGCTTCTGGTAGGCATGCTGGTACCGTTCGTCTTCGACCGATTCAAAGATTGCCACGATCTGCGGCCCGACGCTATCCATTAATTTTTTATCGGAAAGCAGCGAAAAATACAGGCCGATGAACTTCCTGTCCACCTCTTTCTTCCCTTTGATGAGCCCCAATTTCTCGATGTCCGCCAGCTGATAGAACGCGAGATACCTGTTCACCATATCGCTGTCCTTCCGCGCCTGCAGATGGAGCTGGTCCTTGGAAGCGTCCATCTTTATTTTGCCGTAGAAGGATAGGCCGCGGTTCAAGGAGAGGAATCCGCCTGGTGTTTTTTCGAATCGGATTTCCCCTTCCTTCTTCTTCATCCAGATTTTTTGCTCTCGAAGTTCCTTTCCGCTCTTGTCTAGGGCGGCGGCGATGAGGGGGAATTCCCATGCTTTCTTGCCCACTTGTTTCAGGGTGAGTATTCCTTCGGATCTTTTCACGTCGACAATCGGGTAGCCGGTCTGCTTGAGCCACAGCCGGGCCATCTCCTTGAGGTCGAATCCTGAAGCCTCCTCCATGCACTGCACCCATTGCTCCCGCGACGCGTTGCCATGCTTGTAGCGCGTGTGGTAGAGATGCAATCCTTCGGCGAACTTCTCTTTTCCGATCAAAGTCTCGATCATGCGCACGAATTCAGGCGCCTTCACATAAGTCATTCCAGTAATAAGCTCATTGGGATCGTTGAAGCCGTCAGGCTCGATGGGCAGGCTCGCCGCGCCCTCATCAAGGGCAAACGTCCCGCCGACCGGCGCAAGGATATCCTGCACCGTGTCCAGCCGGGAATACTCCTCTCCGAACAAAAACGCGTGATATTTCATCTCTATGAAAACTGTCACCGCCTCGTTCAGCCAGATCTCGAACGGCGACCTTCCCGTCACCTCCGAACCGTTGAGATTATGATAAAATTCATGTACCTTGACGCGGATCATGTATTCAAAGGCCGTGTCCGACATCTCCGGAAAGGGCATGATCCGGTTCGTCGTGATGGTCGTGTTTCCCACGTTTTCCATGCCCCCGAAATCCGAGTTCTGCATCCCGATTTCCCGGTACACAGTTCCCGTATATTGATAGCCCGGCCTGATCTTCTTCACTTTCTCTCTTAATTCTTGTCGAAGATCGGAAACATCTTTCTTCTTTCGTTTAAGCAATTCCCTTTTTTCAACAAGCGACTTCAATTCGTGTCTCAAATCCAAATCCTTGTACATCTCAGGCCCGGTGAAGAGGTAAATCCAGAGAATTCCGTCATGGAGAATGTCTAAAGCATGCTCTGCAGCTTTTGTATCGCTGCCTGGAGGAACGAGAAGCTCAAGTAAAAATTTCTTTCCATCAGGATACTCAAACTCACGCGTAAAGGGGGCATACGTTCCGCACCCCAGGAAGAACAGGTAGGTCGCCATCGGCGTCACTAGATTGTCATATCTGATCTTGTCCCTCCGCTTGCCAACGTTTTCGCGCGGAACAGAAATATCTCCGTTTGTCAGCAGGTGCGTATATTTTGAGTCCGCGATGATCGTCGTCTTATATGTGCACTTTGCTGTCATGTCATCAATGCACGGTACGATTCTCTGGAATCCCCACTGCTGGCACTGCGTGATGAGCTGGCAGGGCGCCCCTTTGGGCGTCTCGTCGTAATACAGGCCTTCAAGCAGATGCTTCTTCGGCCTGCACGTCGTCTCCGTGTGGATCGTGAACGCCGTCCCTTTCTTGATCGCGTTCTTAAATCGGATCTTCAGGATATCCTTTTCCTTTTCGTATTCGTATTCAAGATCTTCGGAATCGCATTCGACCGCGTGAATCTCCAGTTCCTTCGCATTCAGCACAATCTCCTTCAAGTCGTTTTTCGCGACAAGGTGAAGGTCAGAGCTGACGTGCGTCTCCTTCTCGTGCACGTCGAAAAGCAGGTCCATGTGCTCAACCTCAACGTGCAGCTCCCCGAAATCCTCCGGATAATACTTGAATTCGCGCATGGGAAGAGCTCGGAACGCCCCTCTTATATAGTTTGCGCACGAATTTAGAATCTATAGTGCAGGACAAAAATAATTGAGCAACGCTGCCCTGTACTATATACGGAGGAAGCAACAATTCCTATCAGTTATTTGCTTCCGACAGTATACTTCGGGCTCGGTTCGGGCTTTCTAAGCGCATAAGCGGCCATAGCCAAGACAGTATGCTCCTTCACCGAAAGCGCTGAGGTATCGTCCCTCATTACAACAGCTCCACAGTCTTCGCGAATAAGGTTGCAGACAAGATGAAATTGGGAGGGTATGGAGACGGTTTTTGACGACCTCGTAAAAGCACTCGGACAAAAGGATGAGAACTATGTCTTTGGCGCTTCTAAAGGCCATGACAGCCAACAAGCGGATTTCTTCTTTAGTCGCTATTACAAAAAGAAACGCAAGAAGGGATTCGGCACAAAAATTATCTTTAACGAGGACATGAGAAGTAATCAGGCGCGAACAGCCATTTTCAAGGAAGCTCCCAACCAATGCCGCTTCCTGCATCAGGAAACGTACGCGGAAATCAACACCTACAAAAATATCGTGCTCTTTGTGATGCTGTTTCGGAAGCCGATTGTCATCCGGATCAAAAGCGAGGAAGCGGCCCAGTCCTTCAGATCGTATTTTGAATCGCTATGGAAACAAGCGAGTAGTAAGTAAGACTCTCTACTCGTATCTCAGACTGTCAACCGGCTTCAATGCAGCGGCCTGTTTGGCGGGGAAAATTCCCGATAGCGCCCCAATAATGAAGGCGAAGGCGATGCATCCGAACGTGAGATACCAGGGGAAGACAGGCTTGAGCAGTGCGAATCCGGCGGCAGCCGCAATTCCCCCACCCGCAGCGGCTACCATCCATCCGAACAGCACCCCCAGCACGCCGCCGGCAAGGCCCAGGAACCCGGCCTCGAAGATGAACACGAGCAAAATCGTATGGTTCTGCGCTCCGACTGCCTTCATGATGCCGATCTCCTTCGTCCTTTCCACCACAGCAGTGTACATCGTGTTCATGATATTGACGCTCGCTACGACAACCGAGATAAACGCGATGATGATGAGGATGCCCTTCAGCACCCCCAGGATGGCGTTAAAAGTGGCCAAAGCGTCCTCAAAAGTCTGCACGAAGAAGTCCTCCTTGCCCTCCTCCTGCCCCTTGTGCTTCCGCAATCTCTCCGTGATCCTGTCCGCAAGATCGTCGGCGCTGGTCCCTTTCTCCGCCCGCACGATCATCCAGCCATACTTTTCCTTGCTCGCAGGATACAGCTCCTCGAAGCCTTCTTTTGGCAGATAAATATTCGCGTCATCGCTCGGGTTGCCTACCTCGCTGTAAAACCCGACGACCTTGAGCTCCTTGCCGTTCAGCTCTATCGTATCCCCCGCCGCAATCTTCCTTTTGAAAATTTTGAGGGGGAATTGATAATTGTATCCCAGCACGACCGCGTCTGCCTCTCCTTTCCGAAGCTGTCTGCCCGCAGCGACATCGACGGCGAATGTTTCCATGACCAGCCCCTCATTCTCAAGGTCAAAGCCCATGGCAAACCGGTATTTCTTCTCGTCCTTCCAGGCGATCTCCCCTGCCTTCATGTAGAGCGGCGCCACCTGGTCGGTTCCGCGGATCTTCTCGATGAAGTCTGCGTCATCCTGCGTCAGGAAGAAGTTTTCATCCGTCCCCGGCGCGCCGATGCCCTTCGCCTGCACGAACAGCTTGTCTATCCCCGCCTCCTCGGCCAGGCCCTTGACATAGGCGTCCAGCCCCATCCCGAAGCTGATGAGCGCGTAGATGGACATGATGCCGATCAGGATAGAGAGGATGCTCAGGAAGCTCCTCATCTTCCTGTGAGCCAAATTAGAAAGAGAATATCCGAAGAGGTCGACGTTCATTTGAAAGCTCCGTCCACGTTGGCCAGCCAAAGGCGGGACGCTGGTCCCGGTGGGGTCGGGCCCTCCGGGCTCCGGGACGAGGACTGCGAAGCAGTCCGACAGCTGTCCCAAAATGATTCTACTGTAGTGCTCGCTCTCATCATTTCACAAACCTCAATGCGTCCACCGGATTCTTCCGGGAGGCCTGCCATGCCGGAACCAGCCCGGCGACGAGCCCTATCACAAAAGAGAAGGCCAGCGCTCCAAGAATGAGCGCGAGGCTTACCTGCGCCCGGATAAGGTCAAAGTGTAGCAGCGCCCTGCCGGCGAAAGCCAATCCATAGGCCAATCCCAGTCCGAGGAGCACGCCAATGGCCCCTCCAAGCAGCCCGAGAAGTCCGGATTCAATGAAGAAAAGCGTGAAAATAGCGCTGTTCTTCGCTCCAACCGCCTTCATGATGCCGATCTCCTTCGTCCTCTCCAGCACGGCAGTGTACATCGTGTTCATGATGCCGATGCCTCCCACAACAATCGAGATGCCGGCGATGATGGCTACAAAGAGTTGCACGGCAAAGAGCGTGCTGTCCAGCGTCTCCAATGTTTGCTGGGGCGAGCTCACCTCGAAATCCTCCTCTCCCTTTTCGACGTCGCGCTCCTTCCGCATCAGGTCTTCGATGTCTTCCTTCACCCTTCCGACATCCTTGACATCACGCACCTTCACCCCGATGACATTCACCGTGTCATCGCCTTTCCTGAAAAGATCCTTCAGTATCCCTTCATTCATCGCGAGGGAGCCGTCGAAGATGAAGCTCCCCTTTTTCTTGAGCACCCCAACAACCTCAAACGTATGCCCCTGGAACAGCAGCCGATCCCCGACGCGCACGCCCTTTCCGAACATGCTGTCCAGGGTGAAGTCATTCCCCACGACGATCTTGTCCCGGTCGCCATCCTTGAGCGGCCTGCCTGCAGCTACCTCCAGGTTCAGCATGCGCTCGAACACTTTCCTGTCCTCGCCCTCAGGCACGCTATAAGAGAAGCCGATCACCTGCCGGTCGTTGAATTCCATAGTGCCGGACTCAAGGTAGCGGTTGATGGCCGCCTCCACTCCGGGAATGCGCTCGATCTTGTCAGCCAGATCATCTGTCAGCGGCGTCACAACCGCAGTTCCGGGCGGCCCGGCGAAGTTCAGCCCCGAGGCCTGCACGCCCAGCACATCTGGGCCGAGGAACCCAAACTGGCCCATGATCGCAGCGCGGAGCCCCTCGCCAAGCCCGATGAGAGAAACCACAGCCGCGATGCCGATGAAGATGCCTATCATCGTGAGATAGGTCCGCGTCTTCCGCTTCTTCAGGCTATTCGAGGCCAGCTTGGCATAATCAAGAAGCATGCTTCCGCTTCCTCTTCCGGTACAGCAGGAATCCGCCGACGCCCGCGGCCAGGATGAGGACAATGATGAGGAAGCCAACAACAGGATTGCCGCCGCCCAGGCGCTGCCGGAGAGCGTTGCCGGAGAACATCCGCATCTGCAGCGTCTCGTCGCGCGTGATCAGCTCGCCGTTTGCGTCGCGGTATTCGACGTGGAGGGGAAGATCCACAACGCCCTTTTTCACATCCGTCACAATGAGGTCGAACTCAGCCGTTTCATAGTCATCGGAGTCCAGCTCGCCGATATACACTTCCTTGTTCGTCACGATATCGAATTCCTGCGTCTCCTTGAGCGTTACGGTCAAAAACTTCACGTCGCTGAAGCCCTTGTTCACGAACTTGAAGGTCACCATGCCCTTCTCGCCTTCCTTGAGGACAGTGGAGCTGTCCAGCGTCACGCTCACGTCAGGGGGCGCGTCAACGAGCAGGCCGACGATGCCGGAGCGCGTGAAATTCTTGCCCGTGGCATCAGCGTAGGTCAGCGTGAACGGCACCTTGTAAGCTGCAGAAGCCGCGTCCGCGTCCGTAAACAAATCAAAAGTGATGGTGCCGCTGCCGCCGGCGTCAATCCGGCTCAGGCTCTTCTCGTTGGTGGAGCCCAGGGGAGTGAAAGGCAGCTTCTTCTCGCTGAATCCGGTCGTGGCGGTATAGACTCTATAAAATTCAAGGCTGAGCTTGACATCGCTGATCGCGGCGCCCCCGGAGTTATCGACAGTGAAGCTCACTTTGCTGGTCGAGCCAGGCACCAGGGGGGAAGGAATGGAAACGATCCTGCTGATCCCCACCGCGGCCTCGCGTTCCCGCACCTTGATCTTGAATTCATCCTCCTTGGCCCAGGGGCCGCCGGCGACGCTGTACCAGAACTCAACTTTATTGTCCCCGGGCGCGGCCCCCGCGTCCGTCAGCAGCGTGAATTTCACCCGCACCCCCAGGTCCCCGGTCTGCTTCGACGCTAAAGTGCCGATGCTCTTGACTTGCTCATCACCATACAAGGTGAAGGGGTATTTCGGCACAAGCTTCACCCGCATGTCCTTCGCCGGCTGCCCGCCATCGTTCTCCACGCGGAACTGCACTTCCACGGTCTCGCCCGGAGCCACAGGATCAGGAACCTGGCTGATGAGCGTCGCGTTAAGGTCCGCGCTGCTGATGATCGCGGCCTGCGCTGAGGCAATAAGGAGCAGAGCCAATAATGCAAAGAGGAGCGCTTTCATCGTGTGTGCCTCTTGAAAATCTGCCCGTCCTTTAAAAATTCTACCCTGTCAGCATTCCTCGCCGTATTCTCGTCATGCGTCACCAGGATAATCGTCCTTCCTTCTTTTTCATGCAGCTTGCGCAGGAAATCCATGACCGTATGCCCTGTCTTGGAGTCCAGGTTGCCCGTTGGCTCGTCAGCAAGGATCACTTCCGGATCATTTGCCAGGCTCCGCGCGATCGCTACACGTTGCTGCTCGCCCCCAGAAAGCTCAGTGGGCTTGTGATGCATCCGGTCGTCCAACTCCACCATCTCAAGGAGCTTCTTGGCCTTAGCAAGCCGCTTGTCCTTCGGCGTGTTCTGGAAGATCATCGGCAAAGCAACATTCTCTAGAGCCGTCAGCGTGTTGATGAGGTTGAACTGCTGGAAGATGAAACCAATCTTCTTGCCCCGGATCCGCGCGAGCTGGCTTTCAGACATGTGCGCGATGTCCTTCCCCTCGAGAAAAATTCGCCCCCGCGTCGGCACGTCCAGACAGCCAATCATGTTCATGGCCGTGCTCTTGCCGCTCCCAGAAGGCCCCATGATCGCGACGAACTCGCCCTTCCGCGCCTTGAAATCCAGCCCCTTCAGCGCCTCCACCTCCACATCCCCCATGCGGTAGATCTTCCACACGTCTTGGAGCTCAAGAATCGTTGTCATTCCGCTTCCTGAAGGAAATCGCGGAATTTAAGTCTTTCGGGGGAAAAATGTGCTGAGGACACAAACGCTCTATGCGCGAACCAAGTTCTTGCATCCTTCCCGCAGCCGCGATGTTTCGATCTGGTCGCAGAGGCCAGCATTCCTCGTCTGGATCGCGATGATCTGTATGCAGGCATCAGCGTTCGGCTGGTCGAGGGCGTTGCAGAGCGTCCAGTCTTTCTTCACTGACGCCAGATATTGGACGCAATTGTACTGTGTGTCCCTTGAGGAGATTTCCTGGCAGAGCTGCGCGTCTTCTGTCTTTTTCGCGATGGAATTGATGCAGCTATCTTTGGCTGACAGTGAGCTCAGCGCGTTGCAGTCGCTCGCTTTTGTGGCTACTCCTATCATGCAAAGTTCATACTCTTGTGTGCCTTTGCCGGTCTTTCCCTGCGCCGATACCATCTTTTCACAGAGAGCGGGATCTTTTTTAGCCTGGGCCACTCCCATGAAGCAGGTATTCCTGGCTGCCAGCGTCTCTTGTTCTGAAAAAGATGCGATGCTCGAACATGCCGCAGAATCTCCCTGCGCTGTTGCGACTTTAATGGCACATAGTGATTTGAAGTCGGTGAGGCCGCTGTCAGGGTCGGGGTTGTCGAGATTCTCCAGAGCTTGGCAGTCTGCCGCGCGAGCGAGCTTGTCCTCAAGCGAGAGCACGCATTCAAATCCGGCGTTCCAGTCGGATTTCAGGAGGGCGTTGCATTCCGCAACCGCCGGATTCGTCCCCTCCTTCTGTTCAGGCGGCTGGGTGCATCCCGCCAGAACGAAAAGAAAAAATAACATCAGGGACGGAAAGCCAATAAAAAAGGGGTTTTTATTGCGCTTCATAGGGGTCTAGCCTTCCGCCGAGAACAGCCGTCTGAACCAGTCCAGGAGCTTGCGGAGGAAGCCTCCTTCCACACACTGGTTGTCGACGCAGAGGTTGCTTCCGCACTCGTAGCTGTTCTGGCAGCTCGCTTCGCCTTCTTTCTGCGCCGTCATGCCGTTGAACGCGTCACAGTAGCGCTTCTCCCCGTTCGCGATGCGCGTGCCGATGGGAAGGCACCTGCTATCGACAACACAGCCTCCGCAGGTCGCTTCCAATTCAGCCTCATCCGTCTCCTTGATGCAGATCCACGCGTTGCCCTCGGATTTAAGGTCATAGCCCGTGAACTGCAGGTCCAGGCCGGCGACATTCTGCCGGCTGCCTTTTTGCAATTCAGCGCTGCTTTTTCCTGAACCGCCAGAAACCGTCACAACAACGCTGTCCTTCCCGAAGGAAGTCACCATCAGGTTATAGCTTCCCTCAATCACAGGCCCCGGAATCTCAAGCTGTCCGGTCACCAGCCTGCTCTCTCCCTCTTGCCACGGCCGCATGCCGTCGCACCAGTTGGGGCGCTCAGGAGGCACAGGCATCGGCGCTTCTTTTATCGGCTGTGGAGCTGGCCGAGGGTCCCTTCCATCGCAGAACCCTTCATACGCTACCTTCACACCGCCGTCTCTTTCAGCGACACAGCTGTTGCAATAACTCTTCCCGTCCGTACCGCAGACTCCGGGACAATCGGTAGTGCAGATGATTCCCGGCTGAGGCGCAACCGGCTGTGGCGGCGGAAGCTCAAATATTTTCACGCATCTCCCCTCAACACAGGTCATCCCAGGCAATTTGCAGCTCACGTATTGGAATGTATAGCCGCCGCCGGAGCAGAGCATCTCAACGAGGACATCGTCGTTCACGCAGTAGTCTTCATAATCGTCCCAGTAGAGATCTTCACTCGAGGACAGCTCGCCCTGCTCCGTGATGACAAGGCCGCCATCCGAATCCTTGCATGAGGGCTCGCCGGGCTGCGTGCTAGGAACATCGTCATCTTGCACGCCGGTGATAGCCGCGACGAAGACGCTCAGGGGCTGCGCCCCCACAAGTTCCTTCCCATTGATGAAAAAGGTTGGCGTTCCCGAAATGCCGGCGAGCTGCCCTTTCTTGAAATCCTCATCCACTTCCTCTGCGGCGTCATCATCCGCAAGGCAGGCTTGGAATGCGTTCGTATCCAGGCTCGCTGCCTTCGCATAATCGAGCAGGCCGCGCATTCAGCAGCTATCGCAGCATTCTTTGCATGGCTGTGGATTGAAGTTAGCGGGAAATGGATAAGCCGCAGCTTTGCAATCCCAGTATCAAAATAATCCCGTTTGAGGGTGGGGAAAGTGTCGCTGTACCACCTCGCCGAAAACGGATCCTCGAAATCCACGTACATATCAATCTTGACTTCCGCCGAACTTTTGCCTAAAGTCTTCTGCTCATCCGAGGCCGCAAGGGCCGTCAGCGCAAGCATCAGCGCGAGGCAAACGAACATCAATTGTTTCTTCATGATTCTCACCAAGCGAGAGAATAGGGGACAAATATAAAAGACTTCGCCGGAACAATCCCCTTAAGAAAGGTTATAACCGCTTCTTTTATGGTTGAGATGGCTTATTATTGTTCCATTTCTGCCCCAGAAAAACGCTCATTCAGGCTCACCTTGACGGCCTTCCCCTGCTTGTCCAAAGATACAACCTGTTTGGATTCCAAGGATGCCAGAAGCCTTTTCATGGTAGTTCTCGGGATATGGAGCTCGTGCCGGATGTTCGCGTTCGCGGAAGCCTTCCCATGCGCCAGTAAGTATTGCACGATCTCCTGCTCCTTCTTGGGAAGCACGGAAAGCACAGTTGTGACGCGCGCTTCCTTGGCATCCGCCTGCTGAGCTGGCGCCTTTCTTCGAGGCCAGAACCTCCAGACAGCAAGCCCGGCCAGCGCGCCACCGAAGAGCCATCCATACACGGCGGAATTCCGGTTCGCGATGCGCACCTCAACATCATGGAAATCCTCAGTGACTTCCATCCGCAGGGTTCCGGAGCTCCCGCGATGCAGCGCGGTGATGCGGCAGGTGCCGTTCTCGACCCGCGCGGTGAAGGAGCCGAACCTGTCAGTCGCGTTCGGCGCATCGATCGCCCCGGCGCAGGAGAACTTCAGTTCCGCCCCGCGCACAAGGTTGCCAAGGTCGTCCACAACCACGCCTTGCAGGGTCGCAGCTGAAGCGAAGGGTATCAGGAAGAGGAAAACAGGGAGCCAAGCTCTCATGCCATCCCGAAAAAAGAAGAGCACATATAAACCTTTCCTGCAAAACTCTTATAAAACCCTCGAATCCCCTTCTCAGCATGGAGCAGAAGAAGCGCAACTGGGGGGGCATCGGCATTTCGGTCTTCCTCGCCCTCATCATGATCACGTCCATCGCCGGCTTCTTCACTGATAGCGCCACCGCCACGCGCTACAACGGAATCAAGTTCACGCTCGTCCAGAGCGCGTGGCAGGCGAGGATCGGCGGCCAACTGCGCTCCTTCTCGTATGTGCCGCAGGATGTCGAGTCCATTCCCGTCCCCCCGATCTTGAAGCCAGGTGTGCTCCAGCTCCAGGCGACCTCAGACGCCAATTCCACCGCCGCCCCAGAGATCGCGCAGTCTATTTACCAGCTCTCCACGAACACGGATATCCCGGTGCGCAATGGCTTCACCGCCGAGAACAGCTACGGCCTCCAGGTCATCACCTGCGCCAATGCCACGCAGTTCGTGCCCGTGCTCTACTACACGCTTGGCGAGAAGCACGAGATCCGGCAGGAAGGCCAGTGCTTCATCGTCGAATCCAATACCGGCTTCGGCCTCGTCCAGCTCACTGATCGGATCGCTTACGCGCTCCTCGGGGTCATCGAATGAGTGAAGAAGAAAAAGAAGCCCAGGAATTCCCGCCATTTCCGGGTGAGGGATTCATGAAAGAGGAAAAGGAGGAAGAGATCCAACAAGAGGACGCTCCTCCCGCAGAGCAGAAGCCAGAGCCCATCCCCGACGTGAAGCCCTTCAACACGGACAAGGTGATGATAGTCGCCGGGGTTCTTGTGCTGCTTATCTTCCTGGCCGTCATCTTCCTTCCGAAATATCTGAAGGGCCCGTCGCTAACGCTCGACGAGCTCCACGAGCGCAACCTCCAGGGCAAGCTCAAGCCGGATCAAGGCTATGTCTACAACGGCCACAGCTTCGTCTTTTATGACAGCCTCTGGTATACCAGTGTCGTGAATCCCGGCCGCACGAAGCAGATCAACCTCCCCTTCCACTTTGGACCGCGGGATACAGAAGCCATCGCGCCGCTGGGCGAATACAATGCCTCCCTCTTCGACAGCTCCCGCGATATCTTCATGACTTTTGACCCGAAGGACGAGGGCCTGCCGTTTATCGGCGTCGCGACAGGAGAAACGGATCAGGTGCTCATCAACGCCTTTGGCAAGGGCGTCATCGCCGCCTGCACGAGGAACGAAAGCTTTCCTTGCAGCGCCCGGCCGAAGGTGGACTGCGACACGGCGGCGCCGGTCATCTATTTCGCAACGGAGAACCAGACGAACGTCCTTTTCCTCGACAACTGCATCATCGTCTCAGGCAGGGAGAAGGAGCTCTGGAAGGCCGCTGACCGGATGCTCTTCCACTTTTTGGGAATACAATGATAGAGCATTACTTCTCAAGGAAGCCGCGGGCCAGCAACCATCCCGGTAAAGCGTATATAAGATTCGAGGACCAGCTCTTTCTCTTCCACACTGACGCTTCCGTTTTCTCCAAAGATCGCATCGACAAGGGCACGAAGCTGCTCATCAGGGAATGCAAACTCCCTGAAAAAGGCAGCGTCCTTGACATCGGCTGCGGCTACGGCCCGGTCGGCATCGCGCTGGCGGCGCGGCATCCCGAACTCTCCTTCACGCTCTCGGACATCAACCAGCGCGCCTTGGAACTCGCAAGAAAGAATGCGGAAGAGAACAAGGTGAAGGTGGAGATTGTCGAGAGCGACCTCTTCGAGAAGCTGGGGAAATCCGACTGCATTCTTTCGAATCCGCCGCAGCATGCCGGAAAGGAACTCTGCTTCAAATTGATTGAGCAGTCAAAGGGTCATCTGAACAAGGGCGGCACGTTACAATTGGTTGTCCGCCACCAGAAAGGCGGCAGGCATCTCTCCCAGAAAATGAAGGAGGTCTTCGGGAACCTGGAAGATATAGGAAGGGAGGCGGGATATCATATCTATTTGAGCAGGAAGGAATAAGTTATAGCTCATGTTCGACATCTTCCAGCCTTTTAAGTCGATAAATCTTTATTCTTCAATGATTTTCATTTAAAAAGAGGCAGGAAGTGGTGGTTAGAAAGGGAGA
>JAGVXW010000028.1:9985-16169 GCA_018303575.1 Candidatus Woesearchaeota archaeon | reverse complement strand
ATCAGGAGCAGGATGAGCTTCGAATCCACGCTGAGGACGGTCTGCGACCGCATCTTCTGTCCCTCTGCCCCGACGTTCCAGAAATACGTCAAGGACCAGTCGAAAGCGTATGCTCCGAAGGCGGTGACGCAAACAGCGGCGCAGCCAGGGCAGCAGCAGATTCCAGAGCCCATGAGCGACTGCGCGTATGGCTCAGATCCTCTTGGGAAGCTTTCCTATACCCAGATCGCCCGGGCCTATGACGACTACAAGAAGAACAAGGATCAGCTGAAGAACGAATGCGAGGGCCCGCATGTTCCGAATGAGAAGTGCTGTGTCTATGAATATCTCACCCAATGGGATTCCGCCTGCCTGCTCATGGACGAGGCGAAGGAGAGCAAGTGCCTAGCACGGCAGGAGACTGATCCTGGCAAAGATGATCCAGAATGCGGCACCGCGCGCCGGCTGTGGAACGCGGTGGCGGGATTCTGCGAGGCGGACGGCACCAAGCCGGCAGATCTCTTCGCAACCGGCGACCGGCTCAAGAGCGTGCTCAACCAAATCCAGCCGGGAACGAATTTCGTGGCCGGCAGCTCGGAGTCCAACGCGTTTTTCAGGTTCATCGACCAGGCCAAGCTTCCCGCCGGCCTGGACGCGAAGGCCGAGATCCATTACGCCGAGATCGGCCACGTCACAGATCAGGTTTCGAGCGCTGTCGGCACCTGGGATCCCGGCCAGACATCAAAAGTCAGCAGCCAGCGTGTCTTCGAGCCCGAGAAGCCGGGCAACAACGTCTGGCTCTTCAAAATCAGCACCAAGACAACCAACGAGCTGAAGAACAGCCAGGAGGAAAAAATCAGGCAGGAATTTATTGATAATTATAAGCAGGTGGCCTATAACGTGGACAATAACCGCGCCCTTGAAGTGTATCGCAATGTCCAGAACTTTCTGGGAGTTTCCAACAAAGAATATATCGTCGATCCGTCTTCAGGAATTTTACGCAGCCTGCAATGCGCCTGCCTGCCCGGGATCACTTCCTATCTCGGCCTGTGGGCGAAGATCCTGGACGCGCTCAAGCTCTGCCTCCAGACAGTTCTTACAACTGGCGACGGGAACGCGGGAGTGTGCCAGGCCGTTGTCTCGCAGTATGTCTGCGATCTCGCGTACGATCTTATCTCCTGCTTCACGAAGAAATACGGGGAGACCGGCTCGAGGAAGTATTCCGGCACTCTCGGAGACTATTTCGGCGCCCTGACTTCGGGAGGCGAGAAGGTAGCGAAATCCGTGGAAGGGCGATATGGCACGTCCTCTTTATGGCAGAGCATGTTCGCCGAGCATAGGCTTGTAAACAGCGCCTGCCTCTACGCGTTCACAGGCACGTGGGACTTCGACGTCAACGCTATCCTTGAGGAAGATGTCTCCATAGATATTGAAAGCGTCGTCATGCCCTTCCCCTGCGAGCGCAGGTTCATCTCCTTCAACCCGGTGTCAAACCCTGCCGGCATCACCACGCACAACTATCATGTGGCCATGGCCATCGTCGCCGGCTCGGAGCTCACCTATGAGGCGAAGCTGGTGTGCTCGGATGATTATAGCTGCGACACGAAAACCGGGCAATGCGACTGCGCGACCATTGGAAAGCAGGAGCGCTTCGTCCGCATCGGCTCCGGGGAGGCGCAGCGCGGCGAGGTCATCGATGACGAAGTCTTCGAGAACATCGAGGCGCCCTATCGCTTCGACAAGATGGTTGTAAAGTGGCAGAGCAAGGACTCCGACAAGTCTGGGATCACGGAGTGCAAAGTCCGCCAGCGCGGCGGCGACGCTCCCGTGTTCTGCCAGCAGGACGTCGTCGGGTTCCGCTGCATCCTCGGCCAGGAGACCGCGGACTCGCTGAGGTTCTTTTCAGAGCCTGTGCCGCTGAAGGAGGAATATTACGTGAATGACCGCATCCTCATCGACATGCGCCTGATCCAGGAGCAGCCGAAGCTTCCGGACGGCACCTCCCCGACGCTGAATAAATATACGAAATATCTCATGATGACGCTCACCAACCAGCAGGGCGCCGTCATCAACTCGTGGGGCCCGTATCCGTTCAACGGCAACGGCGTGCAGGACATCACGACCTTGCCGAATCACGTCGTCAGAGAGGAGGATTTCAAGCTGGCGAGGAATGAGGTGACGATCAATGTCAATTCTCCCCAGTCCTTGAGAACAGAAAGGAGGGGCAAGCCGGACCATGACATCTATGTTGAAATAAAAGGGGGGCAGGTCATCAAGTCGCACTATCTCAACGAGACCGGAGGCCCGCTCACTGGAGCCGCCAGCACTCCCCGGCTTGCCTGGGATTCTCCGACGCTTCTGATAATAGATGATGTCATCTTTATTTATTTCAAGGAGCCGGTGAAGGACGCGACAATTACCGTGCGCAATCTCGAGAACAGGAGCTGGCAGCCGGAGCAGACCTGGAACCTCAACCTCAAGTTCTTCCGCGCCGACGATCTGGGCCAGTTCACCGAGCAGCAGGTTGTGACTGACGGCAGGCCGCTGGAGGCGAACGTGAAGATCAAGGCGAGGATGAAACAGCCGACAACGATCCCCACCTGCCCGTCCGGAAAAGTCGAGCAGACCGTTTGCCTTTGCGGGCAGCAGGGCACTGTGGACGTTTCCTGCGTGCCGGGCTTCTATTGCGTCGAATTGCCGTCGGCGAGAAAATGCGTGAACCTAGCGGCTCTTCCAAGTCCTGCTTACACGATACAGAACCCGCGTGTCGCGGCGGGAGCCGGCGGAGTGGCAGCGCTAACGTTTGACGTCACCCCTCCCGCTGACCTTCCGCTAAAGGATGGAGCCCTCAAGCTGGAGGCGGATAATAAATTCACAGATCTGAGAATCTCAGGGGCTCCAACGGGCGGAAAATATACTTTGGTTGGCAGCTACCCCGTAGGCGCTCCCACAACACCAGGCACGAAAGTGCGGATCAAGATTTACGATCTCATGCTGAAAGAGTACACGATAGCCGCATCATCTACCGCCCCCTTCGCGCTCACATGATAAATGAGATGGATGCGGTCTGGATGAAGACAAAGAGGCATAAGCCGCTCTTCCTCCTTTCCGGGGCCCTCGAGATTTCCTTCCTTGCGGCCTTTGTCGGCGTCTTCTATTGGGCGATGCAGAACCTTTTCTATGTGCTGGAAGATCTCTCGACGCTGACCCAGGCCCTTGAGCTCGCGTATTCCCTTGAGGCCCAGCAGGCCGCCTATAATGCGCTTGCGCAGAGCAGCCAGTTCACCGAGTTATATGGCAGCTTGCTGTTTTGGATGGGCATTTTAGCTGTGGACCTTTTGCTCGTTCTCCTCGTCTTCCAGGTTGCTCTCTTTTATCTCAGCGAACGCTTTGCGGGAACCAAGATTTCGTTTTGGCCTTATGCGAGGCGCTGCGCGTTCATCGTAGCATCCGGGTTCCTGGCGGTGGTTGGAGCGTTTTTGCTGACCTTCTTCCTGTCGCTCCTGAATTATAAATTAGTGATTCCCCTTTTCCCTCAGGTTGTGCTCACTGGAATCGTCATCCTCGTCGCGATCCTCGCTTTCATTATCTCCTGGTTTGCCATCGCGAGAATCCCCCAAAAGAAAACATTCCGGGAAGCCATCAGGAATTGGAAGCGCATTCCCGCTTCTTTTGTTTCGTCACTCCTTATCCTATTCGTAGGCCTGGGATTCGGTTATCTGTTTTTCCGTGTCGGAGAACTCGCTTTCGCCGCGAGAGGGGGCCTGCCCCCATGGGGAACGGCAGTCCTCGCGGTAATTCTTGTTATATACTATTTAGCGCTCCTGCTCTGCGTAGGAATGCTCCTGAGCTTCACGCGGCTTTTCTTGCTTTCGCGGCTGAGGGCTTAGCGCTCTTCTTTTTCTCCGCTTTCTTGCCGCCCTTGAGATATTTCAGGCCTGGCTTGTACGTGGACCTGGTGTAGCCATTGCTCAAGTAAGCATAATTCCGCTTCGCGTTGGCGCGGCGCTCCTCCGCGATCTTCCGGACCTGCCGCCAGTGGCGCATCAACTTGAGTCGCCTCTTTTCGCTGATGTTTTTTGCGGTAGCGAGCTGCTGCAAGACAAAGGAAGCGTAGCCAGCGACGGCAGCGTCTACCTGTTCCTCTGTCTTATATGTGTAGACGCCAATACGCTGGCATAAATGCGCCGTCTCATGGAGAATGCTGTATTCCCATTGCGCGGCTCTCGTGGTGGAAGTGCGCTCTCCTTCCGCCGCGAGCATCTGCTCAAGATTCTCGCTTACGCCGATGATGAACTTGCGGTTGCAGTAGGGGATGACGCCGGCAATAGTCCCCTCATAGCCGAGATTGCCGACTTGGACATGTGTAACTGCATATTCTTGGTCGAATCCATTCTTCCTGAGATAGTTCAGGAATTTGTAGAATGGCACTCCTTCCTCGATGCCCGGGGCGTGCGCTTCATGGCTGTCCCTCAGGGCGCGCTCAAGCGTGTGCGCCTGCGAAAGCAGCTTCCCGACCCTGTTCAGATTGCCGGAAGTGCCCGTGATCGTGAGATAGTCGTCAGAAAAGAATTTGCCCTGCCTCAACCGATACTGAACAGCATCCGGCTCGAAAGGCCTTGCCCAGGCGGTCATGGGCTGTTCGCCTTTCTCCCAGCCCTTCCAGTCCTGCGGCAAGTCCCCAGGGACCTCTCTGTAGTCCTTGATCTCCCGGCTTGGAAAGTGTACCATATCACTACTTTATGGTAGTTACTATTTAAATCTTTCGGTTTTTGAGGCTCCCGTCTCCCCTTTCCGATAGCGAAAGGTTTAAATCCTGCCCGTCCCGCAATCAGCAACTATGTCGGGCAAGAAGAAGGAAAAGAATCTCCTTACAGGCCTGGAGGCCATCGTCGGCAAGGTCGAGGACGCTCACAAGGACTTCTTGGAGAAAGCAAGCGACGAAGTGCTGGATGATTATCAGGCGAATCTCGTGGCGCCTGCCATCAATGAGTTTTACACAACCCTTGTCGCCGAGATTGATAAGCGCTTCGAGGATGGCAGCAAGCACATCTCCAAGAAGGACGAAAAAAAGCTGAAGGAGGCGGCTGTCGCGGCTCTAAAAGCGTTCTTCAAGAAAGCGCTGCCGAGCACCTTGGAAGCGTTGGCGGATGTCAAGGATGTTGATGAGCAGTACAAGCTTCTCTCCCGGGAATACAACGCCCACATGGGCCTTCCCGCGCGCACCCAGGCAGGTATTATGAGCGGCATTGACGATATCCTTAGCGCCTATGTTGGCAATAAACTCAAAAGCGTCAACGCCCTCAAGCTGGAGCTCTATGGGCTTGGGCCGCAGCATGCCCAACTGGCGAGGCGGCATCGGGAGCAGACCGTGTATGCTCACACTTTGGGCCAGCATCAGAATCTCTCAGTCGCGCAGTATCTCCGCAAGCAGGCCGAGAAGAAAGGCTATGAAGTCGACGATCATGCTAAGTTTCTGGGGCAGACGCATGAGCATTTCCCAAGCCTCCTGCGCGCGTTGCATACAGGAAACTTCGGCGACGCCGGCCATGAAGCTTACCATCTCAAGAAGAAGGAAGCCGGCGGCCGCGGCGGACATTGACGCCTCGGATTGCTTCTGCCCGCCAGTAATCTTTATAAATGACCCCCAGCCCCTCAAATCATGGGACGAATCAAGACACGCAGGCAGAAGCGCGCTACGAAAGACATTTTGGAAAAGCACGCTGAGAAATTCTCTCCAGACTTCGAGCAGAACAAGCCCATGAAGCGCGCCCACCTGGTCGCCATCGGCCTTTTGCTTCTGACGTTTATTGCTTATGCCAATATCCTCGACAACGAGTTTGTCTGGGACGATAGCCGCTTCATCCAGAACGCTCCCGAGACGCGCACCTTCGCGAGGGCGACAGAATCCCTTGGCGAGGATGTCTACCAGATCTATCGCCCGATCCGCACGTTTGCCTATTATTTCGCATATCGCCTCTTCGGCCTCAGGCCCTGGGCCTATCATCTTCTTTCGATTCTCCTTCACGCAGCCGTCTCTTTCCTTCTCTATTTGATAATAAGGAAATTATTCCCAGAGCCAGCCGCCCTTCTGACAGCGGCGCTCTTCGCCATCCATCCCAACAACGTCGGCAGGGTCGCGAACGCCACGGCGAGCTTCGACCTTATTGGGGTCATCTTCTATCTCCTCTCATTTTATTTTTAC
>JAGVXW010000028.1:0-9902 GCA_018303575.1 Candidatus Woesearchaeota archaeon | reverse complement strand
TATCTCGCCCTTCTCGGCCTGTTCCTCTTTCTCAGAATCGGAATCCTCCACATCGGCGCCCGCATCTCAACCTATCCGGGAGGGAGCGCGTGGGTCACTTTCCTCTCGATGCCGCTCGCATTGTGGACGTATGTTTCTTTTATTTTCTATCCCGTCTCTCTATCGCCTTTCAGAGCCATCACGTTTGTGCAATCAGCATCCGACTTCAGGTTCTGGCTTCCGCTGCTTGGAATCCTTCTTGTCGCCTTTCTCGTCTATAGGTTCAGAAACAAAAAAGAAATCCTCTTCTTCGCCGGGTGGCTCGGGGTGACGATGCTCCCCTTCCTAAATATCGCTCCCTTGCCCCAATTGATGGCAGAGCGGTATTTTTATCTTCCCTCTGTCGCCTTGCTTTTTGGGATTTCTTCCCTTCTGCTTTTCTTTAAACAGAAAAAAATACTCATTGCTGCCGTCATTATCATTCTCTTGTCATTGACGTGGTGGCAGAACTCGTTTTGGCAGAATGATTTCACGCTGATGGGCCGCGGGGCGCAGCTCAACCCGCAGAGCTCGCAGGCGCTCAACAACCTCGGAACCTGGTATTTCAACCTGCAGCAATATAATGATGCGCACAAATACTTCCTGGCCTCAGTCAAGGCGGACCCGGAGAGCCACCGCGCCTGGGTCAACCTCGGGGTGCTCTATTCCTCGACGGGAAACTACAACCAGAGCCTTTTCGCGCTCCAGCAGGCGCTCCGCCTCACGCCCGGGAATTACAACGCGTATGAAAAGCTCGGCATCACCTACATGCGGATGAATGAAACCGAAAAAGCGGAAGAAGCGCTACTCACATCCATCCGGTTGGAGCCAAGATATTATCGTTCCTATGCGACCCTGGGTTCCTTGTATGGCAATGAGGGCAGGTATGATCTTGCGCTGCAGTATCTTGAGAAATCCATCGAGCTCAACCCGACGTACGCCGAATCGTATTACAATCTCGGCATCCTCTATGATAATCTTGGCCAGCCCGCGAAAGCGCAGGAGTATTACAGGAAAGCGTATGCGCTCGAGCCCAAGCCCTATTACCAGGAGCGCATCAGGTAGAAGGGTTTTTATACCATGTTTCTCTTCTGAATAGTAATGGGCCTGTAGCATAGCCTGGATACGTCAAATCCTTTGACGGATTTGCCTTTAGGCAAATAGTGCGTTCGGCTTCGGACCGGATGACCGGGGTTCAAATCCTCGCAGGCTCATCATCAATTTCAAGTACGAGTTGTAGCGATTCCGGATTCGCATGAGCCTCGAGGTTTGGAACGGAGTGACTGAATCTCGCAGGCTCATCAGAAATTTAAGAGGAACGTAGTAGGCGAGTGCAAATGCGCATGAGCCCGGGAGATATCCTCACTTCGTTCGGAACCTCCGGGCTCACTTATCATCAAAAGAGCAGTTCTCCTTCTGGGCACCGCTTTTTGGGGGAATGGAGGCCAAATCTTTAAATAACAACCACATTTGATACAGCAAAATATGCGCCCTATCCTCTTCGATTTGCTCGATACCTTGGTTGATGAAAGCGCGACGTATAAAACATTTTATTCGAAAATTCAGAAGAAGTACTCTTTGGAGTGTGATGCCCAAGAATTTGTAGACTCCTTTTTTAGCAATCAGCGAAAGCTGATATTTGCGAACTCCAGAAAACCCTTCAAAGAGGTATGTGAATGCGCTTTTTCTGGCATAATCCCCCATCCAGAACTGCGGGACCTCGAACTGCTCTATGGATTGTACGCGAAGATGATGTTTAAGGAAGGGATTACCGAGCTCCTGCAAAAATTAAAAAACGCGTTTGATTTTTACGTCTTTACCAATTGCTCGAGGGACCTAGTCGAAAAAATAAACCTTCCCGGCAAGTGTCCCGTGAAATTTAAGAGGGTGTTCACCTCAGAGGATATCGGCGCATACAAACCGAACCCCACCGCGTATGAACGGGTGGTGGGCTTCATCGGTGTGCCGAAGGAAAAAATAATCTAGGTGTCTTCAAACGCTTGGGACCAAATCTCATCAAAAAAATTCGGCTTTGACTCGAGAACAATTGAAGACTTAAAGCAGGTTAAACTCTATCGATGATTAAGCTGGGCGGGGCTTTAAGGCAGAAAATATCACTGCTGGAAAAGTCTCCCGGCCTCACCACTTTTCTTCCGCCCCATGCCCTAAAAAGCCGCAATTTTTCCGCTTTGTGGCTCACCGCCCCGGAAATCTTCCGGTTTTTTCTGGCTCACACATTTTAAGGAGCGCCTCTAAGGAGTGGGTATGGACAAGTTTTACGTTGACGCCTGCATTTATATCAACCATTGGCAACGCGAGATAGAGACCGGAACAGGCAGACCGCTCTGGGAGCTCGCTCAGGCCTTTTTCGGGAAGTATCTTGATGCCACATTCTACTTCTCGGGATTCCTGTTGAGAGAGCTGGAGTTCAACCTCACCAAAAAGGAATTCGAGCAGCACAAGGAAGTTTTCCGCCAAAAAAATTTCCGGAAGCTTATCATGAGTTCGGGCGAATGGGAGGAAGCGAGAAGGATGGAGTGGGCTCTGAAGTTCAGCGTGAGTTTTTACGACCTCATCCACCTTCTCCTGGCAAGAAAGGCAGAGGCCATACTGGTCACGCGTGATCGGCGGCTGATAGGGGCTGCAAGGCAATATTCCGTCGACGCGCGAAGGCCGGAAGACCTATAGCGCATTGATCTCGTCGAGATCTATCTTCCGGCGGGAGAGAATCTTGCGGGTCTTCCTAATGAGTTCGACAGCGTTCCCCTTAGGGGAGATCGTCCCGACCTGTCTTGCCCAGAACATCCGTCTCACCGCGTCCCGGATGCAGTCCGCGCGGCTCGAGTAGAAACCTTCCTTCACCCAGCTGTCGATGTTTCCCACCATCTGCTTGTTCATCCTGATCTGCAATGTTTCCATTACCATAGTAATTGAATAGTAATGCCTTTCTATTTAAGCTTTTCGGAAACTAAAACAGAGTTCTCAACTGCAATCCTTCTCCCTTTAAAATCCAGCGTCACCTTCACCGCCTTCTTTCCCTTCTGTTGCAGTGTCATGGGCTCTCCGATGAGCGGAAGATGCGGAATGAAATTATTCGGATTCTTTTGCATAATCGCATTCCCTTGAAAATCAACGATGTCATACCCCGGCCTGAATTCCGTTCGCCGGGATAGCCGCATCGAGAAGCTGATGCTGGAAGGCGGAACACGCCTAAAATTTATTTTTCTTATGTCTTTTCTTTTTCCATTGAGCAAGGCATAAAGCCGGGCTCCCGAAGGGACAAAGAGCGCATCCTTCTTCGCGAATCTTAGAGCAGCTCTGGCCGCCAGCATCTGCGGTTCCTCGACGAGATGCGGCCCGAGGTTCTCGTTGATGATGATGTCGGCTTTTTTCTTCAATCGAATATATTGATAGCTTCCTTTGATGATTTCAACCTGCTTCGCGAACCCCCTTTTGATGAATTCGCGGGACGCAAAGCGGATGCAAACATCATTGAGTTCGACGCCGATATATCTCGCTTGGGGGTCCATCGTCAGCGCCGCGACAGCGTTCAGCCCGGAGCCCATCCCCATCTCGAGGATTGTGGGGTGCATACCTTTCTTATTGACATGCTTGACGGCGTTCGCGGTCAAAAGGCAAAACAAATAGTTTCTCACAATCCCCTGCGAAACTTCGACGCCAAGGACTTTGAGCCCCGCTTCTTCGACCTTGACTGCCTCTTTTGAAAACTCGGTGGAAATCCTGTGCAATCGGGCTTTGTCCTTCTCGGAAAGGTGATTGGAAATAGCGGAGACGTCGCAGAAGGAGGAAAGCGCTTTCTCTGTGGCGTTTCTCGTCTCCATATATGCCCTAATTCAGGATGCGTATAAAAGGGTTTCCAGCAAAAAATCTTTATACTAGGAGTGTCAAGTTCTAAGTATGTTCAAAGCAACAATCGAGAAATGGGGAAACTCTTTTAGAGTCCTGTTTCCAAAGGAGGTGATTGAGAGTCAGCGCCTCCAAGAAGGGGATACCGTCAGCGTACAGGTCATAAATCTCAATGACGAAAACGCGGATTACTCAAGTAGCAAGTCTTAAAAGCCAGCCATCTTTCTCAAGCGCCGTGCCCACGTAGTTTAGCTTGGACACGTCAAATTCGTTTGGCGTGAGGCAAATAGAATGTCGGGTTCCGGTAACCTTTTAGGAAAAGGTTAATCAAAACTGGGGGTCTCGCCTACGGCTCGAGCCCCCGAACGAAAGGGCTGGAAACACCCGAAGATCCGGGGTTCGAATCCTCGCGTGGGCGTAACTGTTCCGTCAGTTAAGTGCGGAGTCCGGCGTAAAGCCGGACGCCAGAATCCAAAGCAAGAGCGAGGATTCTGGAAAATCTCAATCTGCCCACGCTGAGGTCACGAACGTTAGTGAGTGTTCCTCGCGTGGGCGTCTTCAATTTTCGCTACGGCGTGCAGCGATTCCTCGCTCCGTACGCCCACAAGAGGCTACGAACGTAGTGAATCTGCCTCGCGTGGGCGTAGAGTGTTTTTGTGCCCTCCAGTGGAGGGAGTCTCGCCGCTGAAGGTGGTTTATAGAACCTTTGGCGTTTTATCTCGTCATCGTTCTCAAAGTGTAGCGCCCTTCACGCCCATTCGAAGAACGGCAACAGATGCCCTTCCGTTTTCAGCTGCCGCAATTGGCGCGCGTCGAGCGGCCTGTTCTGGTTGTCCTGGATAAGGTTTCTTTTGAAGGCCCGTTGCACTTCTGAGAGAAGAAACGTTTCATCTTTTGCAAGCTCATGAATCGCGTCATCGAAGAAATACCCCAAGAGGTCCTCCTTGACACTGCTCTCTTTGCGCTCCTGGTCAATGATTTTCTGGGAAAGATGGAGGAATCCCCTGATGCAACATGCATATTCTTCCTCTGTCAGCAAATCGAAGAAGATGCGTACCTTCCTGCCTTGGGAACTGAGTTCAAACTGCAGATGCTAGCCCCTGTGCCCGATTTCATGCTTATGGAACCGCGAACCTTTGTGGATGTGTTTTCCTTCTAGGACATATCGCGCAGTCTCCACGTTGAGGGAATATTCGTCTTTCAAAAGAGAGTTCACTTCACTGAGGCGGACCTTAAGCTCGGGAAGGCTTTTTTCTATGGAATATTGGTCGATGGTTTGAGTGCGATGGCTCGTCAAGTGAGCCTTATTCGCATATTGGGGAAGAAGATAGAGATTACTCATCTCGCCAAGCTCCGCCCAAAAGCTTGGCTCTGACATCGTGATGCAGGGAGTCGAGCGAAAGGCCAAGCCTTTGATACGCTTTATCCCACTTCCCCTCATCAAGGTAATCTTTTGCCGTATCTATTTCGTAGAATCTGACATGAAACGCCTCTTCAAGAAGTGATTTCAGGGATGCCAAATATAAGAGAAGGAATTCCTCTGACTTCCTGCCCATGATTTTCGGGTCTTCCCAGTCCTTCCCTTCTCGCCGGATATTCACGATATCAAGGTCAAGCTCCCAGCCCCCCTTCAGCGGAATATCCATCTTAAGATTCGTGCCCAGTTTCAAGGTGGAGAAGATGTTCAAATCATTGTAGACGCAAACCACATCATAGCTCCCCTGAGGCGTGCGGACATGCAAGGTGGAATGGGTGCGCTGGTACTCGGTTCCGACAACATTGCCGTTGGTGGTGATTGCCGTCCCCGCGGTTGCCAGGCTCGTGTCATTCTTTATGAGTCTTAAGATAATCTCCTCGTGCGTCTCTTTCCCGATGGAACGACTCTCAAGCATGCGCTTAGTCCGCTCACTAAGCGCGATGCTGCTTCTCTTTGGGGACACATTGATGGTGATGTCGGCTTTTGGCATGGTTCAGTTACATATATTACATGTAATGTATGTAGTATATGCAACTAGTATTTAAATGTTGCGTATGCCCGGCCTTAGAAAGAAGGTAACTACAATCGTCAGACTGCCGAGGTGAAGTACCCAAAGGCCACCAAAGAGGATAGGGCAGAATCTCGCACGGGCACCTTCTTCTTCACTTTAAAATAAAGTAAAAAGAAATTAAGAACTTATTTTCCCGTCAGCTTTTCGACGAGCTTCCCCACATCCAGCGCAACTCCAACCGTCGTCGTGATATCGCCCATTCGATGGTCAACTGTGCTAAATCTCAAGTAGCCGTAAAAAGGAGCGTCGCCGAATGTCTGCGTGAACTCCAGCTCCTGGAAGCTGCCTGTCTTGGTATGCTGAGCGAAGGAATAGCCGTCCAGATATTCAATCCCGAATCTTCCCCAGGGCAGTTCGAACTCCTTGCCCATGTCGAGGATGGTATGCGCTGAAGTCCCATCTGGCTTGACCGAAGCTTCCATCCTGCCGTAGGTGAGACCCAGCCAATCCTTGATATGGGTATCCCATACGCCAAGCTCGGCGGTTGTCTTGTCGGGCCCGCCAAAGACATTGACCAATCCCAGGGTTTTCGATTCCTTTAGGTGGCCTTCCTCGTCCACCTTCTTTGGCCCGAAGCGGATCATAGTCCTCGACGTGTCGCCGACCGCCTTCACCACGTCGCTGTAATGCTCGCCGCCGACAAAGCTCACGCTCTTCACAACGACCGTATACGGCGTATCGCCGACGGTGAAATCCATCCCGACTTCGGTGAACACGCGAGCTTCCGCAGTACCTTTCGAGCTCCTGCCCGCATACACCGCATTCTTGCCTACAAGGTGTATGGTGGATCCGCTTGAAGTTTCTGGTGACGCCTCTGAAGCCGGGAGTACTGGCGCCTGTTCAAGCGGGAAATCTTCTGCGCTCACTTTCCGCTCAAGTGTCGAAGCGCAGCCCGCCAACGTCGCGAGCGCCGCCATAAGTCCGATTGTTTTCATGTGTTTACCTCTTCCCCTTATTTGTTACCACTTGGTAGTTTACCTTTGCATATAAAGATAACCCACCCCCAAGGGGGGAGAAAAAGGAAGATTTTATATAGCCAGAAGCATTTAGAGCGTCATGGATACCCGCCTGCTCGAGGACATCGGCTTGACGAAATCGGAAGTTGGCGTGTATCTCGCGCTGCTCGACCTCGGCAGCTCTTCGACGGGAAAAATCGTAGACAAGTCCGGTGCGTCTTCGAGCAAAATCTACGAGATTCTCGACCGGCTTATCCAGAAAGGGCTGGTGAGCTTCGTCGTCAAAGGCGGAGTGAAGCATTTCGAGGCCGCGCCTCCGGATAGGATTCTCGATTATGTCGAGGAGCGGGAAAAGGAGATGAGCCAGCAGAAGGAGGCATTGAAATCGCTTGTTCCCGAACTGAAGCTGAAGCAATCCCTCGCGAAGCATGCCTCGGAAGCGACCATCTACAAGGGCGTCAAGGGCATCGAGACCGCCTATTATTCCGCTCTCGCTCTCTTAAAAGCAGGGGAGGAATACGTCGTCATGGGCATTCCCCCGCGCTCCCTGGAGATGAATCGGGTCTACCTTAGATTCGAAAAGGAGCGCAACAGGAGGAAGATCCGGTGCCGGGCCATCATCAATGAGGCAGCGAAAGACGATTTGCAGGTGAAAGAGCATCTCTTCACCGCCGTGAGGTTCACGCCGGAAATCACCCCTGCCTCCATCAACATCTTCAAGAGCCGCGTCCTGATCGTCCCTGAATCCAAGGATCTGTTCCTCATCGCGATTGACAGCGAGGAAGTGGCAGAATCCTTTCGCGTGCAGTTCGAGCGCTGGTGGAGCCAGGACACGGTCGTCTCCAAGGGATTCAAAGCGTTCGACAAGGCCATGGACTCCCTTCTCGACGAGGCGGGGCAGCGTGGCATCTGGGCGCTCAACGCGACGTTTGGCGCCTCAGGCCATGACAAGAAGTATGGGGCCTTTTTCGCGCGTTTCCACAAGCGCCGCATCCCAAGAAAGTTGCCCTACCGGTTGCTGTGGCGGCAGGGCACGGATTTGTCAGCCAACCCTTCTCCTGAATCGTATACCGAGCATGTCGAGCACAAGTTCCTTCCATTCAAGCTGGATTCGCCGGTTGAAACCTTTATCGGCAGGAAAACGTCATTGATGGTTGTGCAGGAGCCCGAGCCAACTATTATCAGCATCAACAATGAGCGTGTCACCAAGAGCTTCATCGAGACGTTTGAAAACCTCTGGAGCCAGGAGGTGACGGTACTCCGGGGAATAGAAGGCGCGAACGCGGCCTGGAACATGATGCTCGACTCCCTCAAGGCCGGAGAAGAATATTATGTGATGGGTGCCTCTTGGTATGGCAAAACTGATGCTGTCCCCCAGTTTTTGAAGGATTTCCACGAGCGCCGCATCAAAAAGGGAGTCAAGGCAAAGCTCCTCTTCGTCGCGGGAGCTGAAAAAACCTTGCGCCAGAACAAGAAATTCTACTCCATGCTCGGGCAAGTGAGGTTCCTTCCGCAGGGCATCTACGAGGGCATCCAGTTCAACCTCTACAAGAACAAGGTGCTGTTCTTTGTCTGGAGGGAGAAAGAACCCATTGTCTTCATCATCGACGATGAGCGCATGTATCAGACGTTCAAGACCTATTTCGACGGCCTCTGGGGACAGGACGTGCGCGTGCTCAAGGGCCTTGACGCGGTGCAATCCATCTTCGAGGAGATGCTGGAAGCCGGCTCCTGCGACTATATTGGGGCGAGGGGCTACTTCATAGACCGCAGGCCGGAATACAGCAAAGACTGGGCGAAAAGGGCGCAAGCATCTGGATTCCGGCTGCGCAACGTCACGGATGAGGGCGTGCGCGGCCATCCCATCACGAAGCTCCCCTTCGTGGAAACCAGGTATACATTGCCAATGGCGTTCGCCGACTGGAGCGTCTTCTGGATCTACGGAAATAAAGTTGTTATCACAAACTGGGCGCAAGGAGAGCCATTGTGCATTGTCATAGAGAACCCGCAGATGCATGCCCTCTACAAGAAGCAGTTCGAGGTGCTCTGGAATCTTACCGGTCCTGCGGCGCGTTGAACTCGCCGGCAGGCTTGTGGATGTGGATGAAGGCGCCGTGGCCCAGGGCCGCCATCAGCTTCCTCGTGCCCGTTTGGGGATCCTTGCGAAGATCAGCAAGATAATAGTCGAGGTTCCGCTTCTCCCAGATGAGGATGTTGTGGCGCTGGGCGATGAGCCGGTCCTCGCCGATATCGCCGTCTTCGACGAGCAGCACGATCGCCTGCACGTTCAGCTCCTTCTTCGCCTTGATCATGCGTTCGAGCAGGCCCCTAATGTCTTTGGCCGGCGCGCAGCCGCAAGCAACGAGGAAATCCTCGTATTCGCCCTCAAGATTCTTTGACGCGAGAAGCTCCACCGTGAACCCGCCGCGCGCGACGTTCCAGGCGCAGGAAAACCCCGCAAGCGTGAATGCCTCAGCCAGCGGCTCGATCAGGTGCATTGTAAGCGTCCTAGTGCGCCGATTCTATATAAAACTTGTTGCGAAATCTAGGGGATTTACGGCGAAGCGGCACTTTCCCCGCCATCCGGTACATATGTAAATAAAAAGAGCTACCTCCATAATAATTTGTAGATGAGCACTCCAAAGAGCACGATGGCAACGATAATTGTCGAGCCAATCCTCCAGTCTGCTTCGTTATTCTTCACTATCACCGCTCCCGTAATCTGATTCGGCCTTTCGTCTTCTTTGGGTACCGGATTTGCGTTCTGCTGGACTTCTTCCGCTTCCTGTGGTGGGCTAATTGGAGGAGATGCTATCGGAGCCGGTGTGGAGGATACATTGCTCCTTGAAACGTTCTGAGCCCGGGGCAAGAAGATTCCTCCACCGCCGCCCCCTCCCCCTCCCGAAGATCTTGGTGGAGCGCTCGGAGCCGGCTCTGGCGTAGGTTCAGGAGCTGGCACTTCATCGCTTGAGAGATTCGTGCATGAAGACTCGAGGCACCAGGGGTCGAAGTC
>JAGVXW010000054.1 GCA_018303575.1 Candidatus Woesearchaeota archaeon | reverse complement strand
CTTCGTGAGAATATTCTCTCCCATCACTCTTTTTCATAAAACGACAAAAGAACAAGCACTATATAAACTTTGTCATGCATCCTACAGAATTATCTATACTTCAGGGGCCATATATCCTCGCGTGCCCCATGGGGCTGGCATTCTTGGATAATTTGGGGGCCCGCTCAATTCATAGTCGACCAGAGCAATCTTGGTATTCTCAACCAAGATATTGGAAGGCTTCACATCGCCATGCACTACTTCGCTTCTGTGGATCCCTTGAATGCATTTGGCTATGTTGAGCCCCACCACAACCAGTATCTCCTCGTCGAACTGCTCGCGCATCCAATCTTCCAACATCGTGCCTTTCAGGTATTTGAATACCGCGACGTTCCCGGCGTGCGCAAGAATAGGGGGAACGCTTTCTAAGCCTGCGAGGAGCTCAAGCGCGCTTAGCTCATTGCGCATCCTTCTCTCCCAGAAGTGGCCAGCATACACTTTGGCGACGACGGAAGAATCTCCAATACTCGCGAGATAGACCCGATTCTGACTCGGGTTCTCAGGCTTTTGTGGAGATTTTAGCTCGCGCACGACTTCGAAAGGCATCCCACCCACTTCTATGGTTTGCGTCACGGGCATCGATAATCATCTCGCATATAAAACCCTATCCAGAAGCGTACTTTCTCTTACCTTCCTTTTGCGCTGGCGAGGGCCTCTTTCAGATTGATTCTCGCCCTTTCTTTCAGGATTTTTGCGATTAGGTCCACGATCTCTTCCGACCCGGGCCGTCTTTCCGGCTCCCCTGAAAACGCGGCCTGGAGAACCTGCTCTGCGCCGTACAGCCGCGCCGTGAACTGCGGGGGATGGGGCGCAAATTCAAGCAGGATCCTGTTCAGCACTTGTGTCAGGTTTTGTGTGCCCTCGAAGAGATCCCTTTCCTCGAACACTTGCCACGCTATCAGCGCCAGGCTATAGACATCGCTTCTCTTCCCGTAGGCGTCTCTCATCGTCTCCGGGGACATATAGTAGGGGGTTCCGACAATCCTGCCCCCTCTCTCAGTGAACGCCACCATCCTTCCTGCCTCAACCTTCCACGCATGCTCAAAGTCACAGAGTGCGAGGCCCTCATCCACCACGCGCTGCTCAAGGCGGCCCTGCTCCAGCGCGGCCTGTATGTGCAGTGGCACGAGGAGGTTCGCAGGCTTGATGTCGCCATGATAGATGCCCCCCGCCTCAAGCTCTGCCATCATGCCAGCCACATAGCCAACGAGGTAGAGGCCGCAGAAGGCCTCGAGAGGTCCGGACACAAGCGAGCTTCTCAGATCCCTTCCGCGATGGTATTCGAGGACAAGCACCAAGTCCTCCTTCGAGGCGTCCAGGAGCCGGACAGCAGGCCAGCCTCCCACAGTTTCCAGCGCTCGCTTTTCACCCTCAAACTCTTCCAGGCCGGAGTGGCATTTCAGGAGGACTTCCGTTCCTGAAGAGCGGGCAGACGCGATCGCCACCGGAGGCTCACCCTCAAACCAGATGTTCGGAACATAGGTGTCCTTTCCTGTTGTGACGATACCGACACGCTCAATCATTTCCATGCCAAGAAGAATGCGCCGCTTCTTTTAAGCATACCTGCTTTTTACGTATTCGTCGATCATCTGCTTGAACTTTTCTATTCTCTCCGGGCCCCTGAGCTTCGCGGCTTCCTTGCCGTCGATGTAGACCGGGCTCACCGGGTCCTCGCCTGCTCCAGGGAGTGAGAGGCCGATGTTCGCGTGCTTGCTCTCGCCCGGGCCGTTGACGACGCAGCCCATGACAGTCACGACCATATCTTCATACCCTTTCCTTCCTTCTTTTTTCCACTCTGGAGATCTTTTTTGGAGGTATTCTGTAATCTCCTGGGCGATTTCCTGGAATAAGGTTGATGTTGTTCGGCCGCATCCCGGGCAGCTCGTCACGGTGGGATGGAACTGGCGGAGACCATTTGATTGGAGGATCTGCTGGGCGACTTTCACTTCCTCGGTTCTCGGAGTTGTGGGAGAGGGCGTCAAAGAAACCCTGATCGTGTCGCCGATGCCCTGATTCAAGAGGACGCTTAAGGCCGCGGTGCTGGAGACAATCCCCTTTGTCCCTAATCCCGCCTCTGTCAACCCTAAATGAAGGGGATACCTTGTTTTGGAGGCGATTTCCTGATACGCGCGCACCATCGGCGCCATTCGGCTAACTTTTGCTGAGAGGATGATCCGGTTTTCCGGCATTCCATATTCTCTGGCCAATCTTGCTGACTCCAAAGCGGAAATTACCATGGCCTCTGCCGCAAGCTCCTCTGAGTCTTTCTGCTCCTTACCTGGCTTCTTGGAATTCTCATCCATCAATTTCATGTAGACTTTTTGGTCGATGCTGCCGAAATTTACGCCGATGCGCACTGGCTTCCTGTTGTCCAGCGCTTTTTCGATAATGGCCTTGAAATTAGGGTCGCGCTTGTCGCCGAAGCCGACATTGCCGGGGTTGATACGATATTTATCGAGAATTTGCGCCATTTCAGGGTACCGGGCCAATAACAAATGACCATTAAAATGGAAATCGCCGATTAGGGGGACCGCATATTTTTCTTTCTCGAGAATGGATTTTATCTTTGGGACAGCTTCCGCGTTGCTGTTGTCCATGACTGTGATGCGGGCAATCTCAGATCCGGCGTCAGCAAGGTCCATGATCTGCTTCGCGGTCGCATCGGCATCCTGTGTGGGAGTATTGGTCATGGATTGGATGCGAATAGGATTGTCTCCCCCGATGCCGATGTTCCCGACGTTCACTTCCAGGCTCTCCCTTCTCATTGTCAAATTTGAATCCTCCAAGATCCTTTCTCAAATTTTCCAATTCCGCAAAATGCGTATCTTATTTTGCCAAAGTGTGCGTTTTTCGTCATGAGAACACCTTGTTCTTGAAATGTCGGAAACCAACAGAAGGCCTGACCCGGTTTCCGAACACATTCAAGAATCGCCCGTTCGCATTCGACTTCATGAATGCTCACCCCAAATGCGATTCTTGAAGATGCCAAAGCCTAATTTCCAGAGCTTGGCCTCCTTCATTAGGAGCTGGACGATGAACCTGCTCGGAAAGTCCCGGTCATGCTCAGCCAGGATGTCGGCGTTGTTCTTCTTCTTGAAGATCTCGATCATCTCGTTGCACTGCGCTTCCGACATATGATTCATGTAGCCGCGCATCTTCAGGCTGATCCATAAGTCTTTCCCGAGCTTTTGATTGAAGAGCTTGGTGTAATTTTCCTTGTCCTGCACAAGATAGGTGCCGGCGATCATGCCATAGATGATGCCGCCGTACGTTGTTGCTTTGACATGCGTGGCGGCGTCGCCGAGGAGGAAGACATTGCCTTTCTGGAGCTTTTGCTTTGGATTGTAGAGCGGGATGAGGCCTGACTGGTCTTCGATGATCTTGGAGGCGCCGAGGAGCTTCTGATACTCTTTTTTCAGCACTTCGTTATTCGCGCCAATCACGCCGACCCTAGCTATCTTCTCATCTTCCGGAACCACCCAGGCGAATTCCCCCACTCCCATGCGGATTTCTGTGACGCCTTCCTCTAAATTCGGGAACTTGCATCTCGCCTGCCAGCCCATGACGAACTTCCTGTCGCCGTAGATGCCCGCGCTTTTCGCTACCTGGCTTTGCGGGCCGTCGGCTCCAACCAAAGCGTTTGATTCGTATGTCTTCTTGCTCGTTTTTATGATGAGTTTCTTCCCTTCTTCTTTATACCTCAAGAAACGTTCCCCGAGATGGACCTTTGCGCCATTGTCAACCGCCTTCTGGAAGAGCCACTGGTCGAAGCGCGCGCGGTCGAGCACGAGATTGGTCTTCTTGAGGTCGATCGAGATGCTCTTGCCTGACGGGGCGACAATCTTGAAGCTGTTGATTTTCGAGACAATCAAGCTGGGGTCAATCTGCGTGACGCGCGAGATGGAATCCGTGAGAATGCCGGTACAGGCGACTGGCTTTCCTACGACTTCGTGCTCTTCGAAGAGGTGGACTTCATCGCTCTTCTCGTTCGCCGCGTAGAAGCTTCCAGCCGGCCCAGCGCCGATGACGGAGATCATGGGGTCATAGAATGGAGGGCGCTATAAAAGGGTTTTCCCTATTCCCTGTCGAGATAGACTTCCCAGTCACCCTTCCAATTCTTGAATCTGATGATGGGATTCTCTGCTTCGTCTTTTTCATACTTAAATTCAGGAGTGCCCTCCTCTTCGAGCGGGACGATATGTTTTCCTTTATGGTGCGCGATTGCGAACACCGGCAAGGCCACACTCGGAATCCGATGCTTCATTCTGTTCATGAGCTGCACTCCTCTTCTTACCGATGTTCTAAACTGCGACGCTGCGGGGGACCACGGCAAACCATGATACAGATAATAGGGCTTGATTTGGAACTCGGCATAGAGTTTCATGAACAATTCTTCTAGAACCGCGACGTCATCATTGACGCCTTTGAGAAGCGGAATCTGCGCCATCTTCAGAATGCTGCCGTATCCTCTTTCGTTGAACCTTTCCAGCGCCTCTTTCACATCCGCCGTAAGCTCGTTTGGATGCGAAAAGTGCAAGCCGAGCTCTGTCACACGATGCACTCTCAGGACATCAACGAGTTTATCGTCTATTCTAAACGGGTTGAAGGTCAACGCCCGGGTGTGAACGCGGACGGCTCGTACGTTCAGGATGGCACGCACATCGGCGATTCTTTCTTCTAAGGTTGAATTTTCAAGGAGGAGAAGATCTCCGCCGCTAAAAATCACCTCCATCACCTCAGGATGCTCACGCACATACCTCAACGAATCCTGCCACACTTGGCTTGTTACTGAACTTTCCCTCCCGGACTCCTTATCTTCTGTCCGCTCAACTTCAAAGCAATATCCACAGTACGCCAGACACGCGCTCGGCATGCGCAAAATTACTTTATTCGTGTACTTATGTTGGAGAATGGGGGTCGGCATTTCCTCCGGCAATTCCCAATTCACCGGCTTTCCAGCGCCATAACTATCCCTAGCGCCATCAAGCCTGAATCCCCTCACTGGAAAGGTCTGCATCACAAGGGGGTCTTTTGGATGAGGATTGCCCAGCTCATCTTTTTCCATCAAGGAAAGGGTGTAGGGAGTAATGCCCCACCTGCGCGTTCTCTCGTATTCCGCAACCTGCTGTCTTTCTTCCTCGGGAAATTGCGGGAACACCTCTCGAATCTTCGCAGAGGAGCGCAAGCTATTCCGCTCCTGCCACCTCCAATCGCTCCATTCCCTTTCGGTTCCGGTGTACATTGTCATAACTTTATGGTGGCACTATAAATAAAAAATATCCTATACTAAATCTTGCGAAACGGCAGATTTATATACAAAAACTGCCGAAAGGTAGATAATGGAGCAGAATAAGCTCTCCTTGAAGGACAGACGCATCCTGGAAGCCCTGGATATGGAGCCCAACATTTCACTGTCCGCTCTCGCGAAAAAGATTCGGGTGAGCAGGCAAGTGGCAGACTACCGTCTTTCAAGGCTCCTCTCCCGGCGCACCATCTACGCTTTCTACGCTCTGATTGACGCGGGGCGATTGGGATACTCTTGCTTCCGTATCCACCTCCGTGTCAAGAACGTCAGCAGCGAGAAATACGCGCGTTTTGCGGAGGAACTCTTCCATGCCTATCCGACTTTTTGGGTGGCCTTTGTCTCAGGAAGCTTCGATCTCATGATAGACATCTTCGCGAAGACCTCAAACGAGTTTGAGCGCATCCTTCTAGATATCGTGCAAAACAACAAAGAGATCATCCAAAGCTATGAAACGCTGGTGCTGTTAGAGCTCAATCTGTATTCCTATGGCTATTTTATGGAACCCCATCCAGAAAGGCGGATCATGACGCTCTTCCGGAATACCAGCCCCGAACTTCTCGATCCCCTTGATATCAAGCTCTTGGCGGCAATAAAAAATAATTCCCGTCTTCCCTACCAAGATGTCGGGAGGAAAATCCATCTTACCCGGAACGCGGTCAAGGATCGCATCCGGAAGCTCGAAGGAAAAGGCATCATAAAGGAGTATATGGTTGTCGTCAATTTCAATCACTTCCATAAGCAGTCCTTCAAGGTTTTCGTGCGCTACAACAACTCCAAAATCGAACAGGAACGCGCTCTTCTGGAAGAAATACGGCGCACGCCCGGAATCCTCAACACTCTGAAACTCCTGGGAAAATGGAATCTCGATATTGAGCTCCATATGGACAGCATCCGGGAACTCCAGCGGTTTATCATCGAATTACGAAACCGGTACGACCTCATTGAGGATTATGAAATTATCCAAATCATCGATGATTACGGAATTGATTTCTTCCCTTCAAAACTGGCCCAAGCTCTTGGTGCAAACACCACCTAGTTTCTGTACGAGACTTTATAAATCATTTTGGACTCCTTTTCCGCATGGGCAATTACGATTTGGAGGAGCAGCGCGTGATCGAGAAGATCAACACGGGAACATACACTAAGGTACTGCTCCAATTGCCCGATGGATTGAAGCCGGAAGCTTGGGAACTTGTTAAAAAGCTGGAAGGGGCCACTGGAGCCACGATCTTCGTCTGGTTTGGCACGAATTTTGGGGCATGCGATCTTCCTCTTGGCGTGCAGAGCCTGGGCGTCCAACTTGTGGTAGCGTTCGGCCATAACCAGTATATCAAGGACGTGAGAGGATGGTAGAATTCCTGCTGATCCCGGCATACTGGAAAGAAGAGGTTGTCCTGCCCGCTGACATTCTTGAGAAGCTCTCTTCTTACAAGTCGATCGCGATTTTCGGAGCGGTCCAGTTCATCCGGTTAGAGAAAGTAATCGAGCAGCTCAAGGAGAAAGGCATCAAGACGATTACAACACACGGCAAACGGACATCCGGGAAATTCCAGATTTTAGGATGCGACTGCTACGAAGACAGCTTCGAGGAAGATGTGCTTTCCGCGGACGCCATCCTGTATGTTGGCGATGGATTGTTCCATCCCAAAGCGCTTCTTTTGGCAAAGGCAAAGGAAGTTTTACTCTATAACCCGATTGCGCAAACTTTGAAGACGATAACAAAAGAAGATATAGAAAAACAGATGAAAAAATATAAGGCCAATTTGATGAAATTCCTGAACGCGAAGACTATTGGAGTTTTGATTTCGACCAAGCCGGGGCAGAGCTACCTCAATCTGGCGCTGAAGCTGAAGAAGCAATCGGACAAGCACATTATCTTGTTCGTCGATGACACGTTCAACTACAACCACATGGAGAACTTCCCCTTTGTGGATGTCTGGGTCAATACTGCCTGCCCGCGCATTGGCTTTGATGACGTGACCTCGATGCCCAGGCCGCTCATTAACATCACTGACGCCTTTGATCCGGGGAAGGCACTAGCGAGGATTGAGAAAGACTTTTTATAGGGACTTTCATTTCTTTGGCCTATGCCTCTCGTGCAATTAACTTCAGGCCAGCGGAATGTCCTGGAGAAGCAGCAGTATCGGTTTGTCGGCAGCCACAGCGCCGTGAAAGTGTGCTACTGGACCAAGAGCATGATGAAGAACGAGGGAGGATGCTACAAGTTTGTTTTCTATGGCATCCGGTCGCACCAGTGCCTGCAGATGACCACCTCGCTGTTCTGCGCCAACAGGTGCACGTTCTGCTGGCGGGGGCAGAAGGCGCCGGTGTCTGAAAGCTGGTACGGGCCGATTGACGAGCCATCGCACATCATCAAGCACGCGATTGACGCCCATCTCGGGCTGCTTGTTGGCCTTGAGGGAAATGACAAAGTCCCGAAAAGGATGAAGGAAGAATATCGGAGCATGAGGCATGTCGCCTTGTCGCTCACGGGAGAGCCCATCACGTATCCCCGTTTGAATGAACTGCTCGAGGAATTCCATAGACGGAAGATATCGACTTTTCTCGTCACCAATGCGCAGTTCCCAGAAGCAATTGAGAATATCAAGAATGTGACGCAGCTGTATCTTTCTGTGGACGCCCCTACGCAGGATTTGCTGAAGGACATTGACAGGCCGCTATTCAAAGACTATTATGAAAGGCTCCTGAAGAGCCTGGATGCGGCGGCAAGGAAGAAGTTCAGGACGTGCATCCGGCTCACCATAATCAAGGGCAAGAACGACCTCCATCCAGAGGGATACGCTGAACTCATCAAAAGAGGAGACCCAGATTTCATTGAAGTTAAAGCGTATATGCATGTCGGAGCGAGCCTGATCTATCATTCGAAGGAGCAGAGCCCGGAGCACAGCCATGTCAAGGCGTTCGCTTTGGAGCTTCTCAACCATCTTCCTGAATATGAGCTTGTTTCTGAACATTTGCCGAGCAAGGTCGTTTTGCTCGTGAAGAAGGAGGCGCTGCCCTATCGCTTCATCGATTTCCAGAAGTTCTTCGAGATCGTCAATTCTGGGGGAGAGGCGAAGATTGAAGACTATGGCTCAAAGAAGATGATGGCAAATTAGCCCTTTTTCCTGGATTTCGCGATGGCCCACTGCACCGGATTCTTGAATTTCAGTTCTTCTGGAAGGGGCGTGATTCCGACAGCGCTGTAATAGTCGCTCGTGAAGTTCGGCGGGAGGATCTTCTCCTTGTTGCGCTTGTGATAGCTCAAATGGCTCCTGATGATGTTCTCTCTCAAGTGCTCCGGGTGCTGCTTGTTCCATTCCGCTAGCCGCTTCTCGATCATCTCATAGTCCCAGCCGACGGAAACGAGGAAATTGGTGAGAATGAACAAGGCGCGCTTCTTGCCGTCTTTTAATGGCCCGAGCATCTTTTTTATCGACGGCGGGAAGAAGGCTTCCGGGATGGCATGCTCGACCTTCTGGAACTCGCGCTCTTCCCTTGCCTCCACTTTTGATTCAGCGAATTTCATCGCCTCCTGCAAAATCCTTGATGCCTCTCCTGCTTTGGCCTTCGACCGGTCGATGAACGTGAAGCGCGTGAGCTTGAGCTTTTCCGGATTCGCAAGCTCCTTCTCGAACTGCAGGACTTTTTCAGGGTTGAACGGGACTGAGATGAGGCCGGATTTCTCGTGGAAGGAATAGGGCATCCGATATAAATGGCGCGTGGCGATGAGGATCGTGTCCACCTCGATGATGGAAAAAGGGTTGAAATGAGGGATATACTGGTTGGAGCCGCACTCGCATAAGGATTTTTGCATGGGAATCTTTTCCATCAAATTGCCGCAGCGCTGGCATTCCAGGAAGGCTCGGTCCTCGATCCTGGTTGTGTTTCCGCATTTCCTGCACTGGAACTCAAACAGATTCACCTGGGCCTTCGGGAGATCCTTCCCGCATTTCGCGCAGATTCTCTTCGTCAATTCCTCGAACGTCTTGCCGGTCATCTCCTTCAGGCGCTCGGGGGAGGCCTTGAACTGCTTCTTCAGGCCATTTCCAAAGATAATGTGGTTGTCTTCGACTAAAATGTAGGGTTTGTCTTTCTTGACGATGTAATCTAATAAGTATAATGCAATGGCTCTTGGAATTTCTGGGAATAAATCCCTTGTTTCCTGTTCGCCAACCTTCCCCGGAAAGGACTCAAATGGCACGCCGATGTGGAAGCCCTTGTTGCCAGAGAACTTGACGGAGATGGCGGAGACGCCAAAATCCTTTAGCGCCTGGATGATGAGCCAGCAGGTGATCTTGGAGAGCTTCCAGTCTGGAATATCGATGTCGATGACGAGATCCCAGCCCTTCCTCAGCTTCTTCTTATCCGCTTCCCTCATTTCCGAAGAGAGCATCTTTGGGTTGGTCCACAACTCCTCGGAGCAGTGGAAGCTTGAGGCGCCTTCCTTGACGAGATCAACAATTTCACTGGGAAACTTCAGGATGTCCGGACGCTTGCCGAAGCCTTCGCCGTAGCGCACGCCCACCTCCCTATTTTGGGCATGGGCCACCATGGCTTCCTTGATGCCTTCCTTGGCGTAGAATTTCAAGGGGTCCATGGCCGTGAGAAAGAGCGCGGCTTATTTATGTGTTGCGTCGCTTTAGCTATTCGGAGAGTAGGAATTCGAAATGCTTTTATAGCTACGTCAGGAAAAGCGTGGCATGAAACGGGGGCAGGCCTCTCTCATCGGATTTATTCTGGTGCTCGCCATCATCACAGTCGTCTTCCCGATGGTGGGAAGCATGCTCCAAGAATCAGCCAAGGAGCAGGCT
>JAGVXW010000053.1 GCA_018303575.1 Candidatus Woesearchaeota archaeon | reverse complement strand
TTGGCCATGTCGTCAAACGACGTGAATCTGACTGCTTCCAATTTCTTCTCCCTCAGTCTCGGAATTAAAACAATTTTCTCTTTGGAAGCTTCCTTAATCAAGTCATGCGTGGATATCTCCTTCCCTTTTGAGACGTAGATGAGGATAGTTCTTGCTTTCCTGAAATACAGGTCGCTTCTTAATTTCTGGATCACGCAGACGCTTCTTTCCCTCGCTTCCTTCTCGCTCAAGGCTTCTCTTCTTTTTAGAAAGTCTTTCCGTAATTCTTTTTTATTTGAGAAGCTTTTATCCATGCTGAATCCTTTTCATGTGGTCGATGCGTTTCTGAATCAGCTCTTTTGTGCCGATGTCCTCGCGGTGGAAGACCGGGCCTTTCACTTGCGAGACGGCGAACTCGGCCTTCTTCTCCGCCTCTTCAAGCGTTTTTCCCGTGCCGACAAAGGCCACGGCGCGGCTTCCTAAAAGGGCGAGGCCATTTTCCTTTTGTTCCACTGACGCATAATAGCAGCTCACATCTTTGATGTCCGCTGGAATCTCAATTTTCACGCCCTTCACCGGCTTCTCGGGATATCCTGTCGGCACCGCATATTTGCAGACGGTGGCCTGTTTTTTGAATCTTAATCCATATTCATGCAAGGACTCAGTTATGATGGATCTGCACAACTCGCAGAAATCCGATTCCAGGATGGACAGGACGTTCATCGCCTCCGGATCCCCCAGCCGTGCGTTGTACTCGATCACCTTCACACCGTTTTTTGTCAGCATGAAGCCGCCGTACATCACTCCCTTGTAGGCGCCGAACTCTTTTTTCAACGCCTCAGCTATCCTTACGGTAATCTCATGGGCTTCTTTGAGATGCTCCTTTTTGAGAAACGGAAGCAGGTGATTCGCATCCGAGTACGAGCCCATGCCTCCGGTGTTTCCAGAGATTGAGACTCTATTATTTCTTCTTACGACAACAAATCCATTAGAGATATCAACACATCCAATATAACCTTCATATCTTATTTTCTTAATGTCTTTTTTCCTGATACCCACAACTTCTGCAGGTTTGATCTCGATAGAATATACCGGGTTTGCTTTGTACTGCTTTCTGTTTATCGGATTTACCATTCTTTTTCTTTTATCAACTGTGATTATCCCTGACTTTCCAATCTTTACTATTAATTCTTGGAGGTCATCAATCATTCTTCTAGAGGCAGAATGAAATCTCTCATTTTTAAGATGAATGCTGCCATCTCCCATTCTAAACGCTTTCAGAAACTCGATGATATCTTTATCTTCAGAATTTTTGATATACGCAGGGATGTATTTTTGTTTAGCCTCGCCGTACTTTTTAAGTATCCTCGAAAGTTGTATGGAATTGATCCTAAATTTGGAGTCTTTTTCTGAGTATGTATGCCCAAATGGTAATTTTGACAAAATTTTCTCGAATTCACAGAGATATCCGGACTTCTTTGTCTGACAAATATAGACCCTATGGCAATCTTTCGAGTCTACTACGTATCCCTCTGATAAAAATAATCCCATAAACCTAATCCAATCCACAAACTTTATTCTTTGCTTTTTTAATTTTCTGTTAAATTTATAGTCATACGCTACGATCTCAAAGTATCTTGAAGATTTTCCTTCCCATCTGCCTGTTAAAAAAACTTCATTTTCTCCCACAAGGTTTTGAGCTTCTATTACCTCAATCTTTCTTGATTTCCTACCTCTTACAAGCATCCTGTGGTTTGGCGTAACTAAAAGGTCAAGTTCCCGATGTTTAAACTGGACCATATCCCCTCCATATTTCATCCAGTAGATTTTTTTTGGGGTTTTATACAGAAGGGACATACTCTTCGGATCAAAAGACATTACTTTCTCTTCTTTGTTTAATTCATTAAAATGTTTCCAGCCATTTTCAGTTAATACTTCCGTATCAGATGAATAACAATTCGGGCCCTTGTCGCCGGCGAACGCTCTTTTGTGGTCTTGCACGGGGGGGCAGTCTAGCACCGTTGTGCCATCGGTGAACGACATCAATGAGAACTCCTCGCCATCCAGCTTTTCCTCGATGACGACCGCCGGATGCGTGACCAGCACTTCTTTCGCGTAAGCGAACGCTTCCTCAGAGGATTGGAAATGGTCGCCCCAGACTTTCACTCCCTTTCCTGCGGTGAGGCCGTCGGGCTTGATGACGCAAGGTCCTATTGTTTTGAGGAACTCTCGGATTCCGTTTATATTTTGAAAGACTTTGAACATAGGATTTCCATGGATCTTGTGCTTCTCGATGAGCAGGCGCGTGAAGCTCTTGGAGGTCTCCAATCGCGCAAGCTCTTTTCTCGGTCCCACACATGGGATTCCCGCTTTTTCCAGCGCGTCCGCGACGCCGTTTCCGAGGGGGTCTTCGGGGCCGATGACCGCGAAGTCGGGCTGGACAGACTGGGCAAAGGCGACGATTCCCGGAATGTCATCATAGCTTCCGAGCTGGACTTCCTCCGAGAGTGCGGCGATGCCCGGATTGTGGGCTTTCATGAAGGAGAAGAGTTCCGGCTTCTCAGCGCTCCGGACAATGGCCTCAGCAAGCGCATGCTCCCGCGCGCCGTTGCCGATGAGGAGGACCCGTGACATATTCTAGGGCAGCATAGCGGGCTTCTTAAGGTTTTCTGAGAAGGTCGAGCACGTCACGATAGCCCAGAATATTCTCCCCGAAGGCCCTCACAAATTTACCTTCCTCAACCCTTCCATATTCAGGGAGATTGGCGAGAAGGGAGAGCGCCGAAGCGACCCTGATGCGATGCCTCCTTGCGCTTTCCGCCGTGCAAAGCACCTGGTGATCAGCGCTGACGCCGGTGAGGACGAGGGTGCCAATGTCATCCTCATGCAGCGTTTGCAAAAGCACCTGATTGGTGAGAGCGTCGGGATGAAAACGATAATACGTGATTGCATCACCCTGCGTCCATCTGTGTATCTCGCCCACGACGGGCGAATCTGTGCCAAGCTGCGCAATGTACATGTGCACCCCATTCTCCCTCGCTACAGAGATGGCCTCATATTGGTTGCCAGAGAGTCCGTCCCGTTCTCCCGGGGAGAGTCTCGCGACGAACTCCTCCTGTATGTCGATAATCAGCAATCCCCGTTCTCTTGGTCTGCCTAGCATGGTTTCCCTGAGTTACTACTCATAAGTTTATAAACTTAATCCTGATATTCCCCCGGTCGGAGGCGCCAGTAATCTTTTTAAAGCATCCGCGCTCTCGCTTGCCATGCACTACCACTTTTCCGAGATCGAGCCGCGCATCCTGAAGTTCTGGCAGGACAACAAGACCTGGCAGAAGGCGAAGGAGCGCAACACGGGAAAGGAAAACTACTATTTTCTTGATGGCCCCCCCTATACGTCAGGCAAGGTGCACATCGGCACGGCGTGGAACAAGGCGCTGAAGGACTGCTTCATCAGGTACAAGCGCATGCGGGGCTCGGACATCTGGGACCGGGCCGGCTACGACATGCACGGTCTGCCGACGGAAAACGCGGCGCAGAAGAAGCTCGGGCTGAAAACGAAGGAGGACATCGAGGCTTTCGGCGTTGAAAAGTTCATTGAAGAGTGCAAGAAGCTCTGCGTCGAGAACATGCGGCTGATGAACCGGGATTTCATCCGGCTCGGAGTCTGGATGGACTTCGAGAACGCCTATCAGAGCATCTCAAAAGAATTCATCGAAGGCGAATGGTGGCTCATCAAGCGGGCGCACGAGCAAGGAAGGCTCTATGAAGGGTTGCGCACGATGACCTGGGACATGGAGTCCGAGAGCGCGCTCGCCAAGCACGAGCTCGAATACAAAACGGTTGTTGACCCGAGCATCTTCCTCAAGTTCAAGCTCAAGGGCAAGGATGAGTTCCTCATCATCTGGACAACAACACCCTGGACTATTCCCTTGAACCTTGCAGTCATGGTGAACCCCGATGAAGACTATGTGAAAGCGAAGGTCGGCGATGAAGTGTGGATCGTGGCGAACGCTCTTGCCAATGTCTTCTTTGGGGGAGTCGTCGACAAACAATACACGATTCTGGAAACTTTTAAGGGAGAAAAGATGGAGGGATGGAGATACGAGCATCCTTTTTATGAGGAATTGAAGCCTCATTTTGCCCCTATCCATAGCGCATCGGAAAAAGCGCACACGGTTGTCCTTTCGACGGAATATGTTGACACCTCATCTGGTTCAGGCCTTGTCCACTGCGCTCCCGGCTGCGGGCCGGAAGATTATGAAGTTGGGCACGCGAACGGCCTGCCGCCGTTCAATCCTATCGACGAGAAAGGATATTTTCCAGAAAGCATGGGACCGTTTGCCGGATTCAGGGCCAAGCAGGACGACCTGAAAATCATCGATGTCATCAAACAATCAGGATGCCTTGTGGCGCAGAATGAGGTGGAGCACGAATATCCGCATGATTGGAGGCATCATAAGCCGGTCATCTTCCGCGCGACGAAGCAATGGTTCTTCAAGGTGGAGGACCTCAAGGAGAAGATGATCGCCGAGAATAGGGGCATCAAATGGGTGCCTGAATCAGCGTTCAACGCTTTTGACAGCTGGCTTTCTAATCTCCGGGACAATTCCATCTCGAAGCAGCGCTACTGGGGCACGCCCTTGCCCATCTGGAGGAATGTGAAGGATCCTGAGGATATCATCGTCATCGGCTCCCTGAAGGAGCTGGAGAAGCTGTCAGGGCAGAAATTCGATGACCTCCACATCTCCACTCTTGACGAGGTTGAAATAAAAAGATGGGGGAAAACATACAAGCGGGTTCCGGACATCCTCGACGTGTGGGTGGATGCCGGCTCGGCGTCCTGGAATTGCCTCGATTACCCTCAGAAAAAGAAAGATTTTGAGGACCTCTTCCCGGCAGACTTCATCCTTGAGGGCAAGGACCAGATCAGGGGGTGGTTCAACCTGCTCATGGTGGCGAGCATGATCGCCATCGGCAAGCCCTCGTTCAAGAACGTCTATATGCATGGCTTCGTGCAGGATGCCCTCGGCAGGAAGATGTCCAAAAGCGCGGGGAATTACATCACTCCTGACGAGGTGATAGACAAGTGGGGCGCGGATTCCTTCCGGTATTACGCCATCGGAGGCGCCAAGCCCGGACTCGACCTCAACTATAATTTTGAGGATCTCAAGGGCAAGCACAAGAATCTGGCCGTGCTTTGGAATACTCATGTGTATCTGCTCGAGCTCTGCAAGACGAATTATATCAATCCAGCGAAACTGACGCGCTTGAAGCAATTCTCGGCAGAGGAGAATTTCCTGCTGTCCCGGCTACAGAGCACGATCAAGAGCGTCACGAAAGCATACGATGAGTTCAGGATCGACGAGGTGCCTGCCTTGCTTGAAGAGCTCTATCTGCAGCTCTCCCGTACGTATATCCAGCTCATCCGGGACAAAGCGGCGCTTGGGAGCCAGGAAGAAAAGGAAATTGTAGCGTTCACGCTCTACCAGGCGCTCCGGGACATCCTCCGCATGTTCGCCACGATCGCGCCCTTCATTTCCGAGGAGATGTACCAGCATTTCAGGGCAGCGTTCCAGCTCCCCGAAGAGAGCGTGCATCTGTTGGGCTGGCCTGAGGTGAGCGAGAGCCTGATTGACGCGGAACTTGAGCAGGACTTCGCTGCTGCCGGCGATGTGATGCAGGCCATCCTCGCGGCACGGGAGAAGATCCAGCGCGGGGTGAGATGGCCGGTCAAGGAGGCCATCGTTGTGTGCGCGGATCCCGCGATCGCGGAGCGCATCCGGAAGTCGGAGAAAATGATCCTCGCGCAGACCCATGTCAAAAGCCTCCAAGTGCTGCCAAAATTGCCTGCCATCAAGAACATTGTCCGCACGGATTTCAAGTCTTTAGCGCCTGACTTCGGCGAGAAAGCGCCGCAGATCATCAGCAAGCTCGCGCTGGAGCACGCTGACACGATCCTGACTCATCTTGAAAAAGAAGGGGTGCACAAGATAAAGTTGGGAACTGAACTCATCGAATTGCAGCGCAAGCACTTGCTGATCGAGCGTGTCTCCCCGCAAAATCTCGTGGAGGCGCAGTTCAGGCAGGGCTTTGTCTACCTCAATTCGGATCTGGACGAGCGCCTGCTGGCGGAAGGATATGCGCGCGAAGTCACCCGGCGCGTCCAGGCGCTCAGGAAGAAGGCAGGACTGGAGCGGAAAGATGATATCGCCCTGATCCTGAAGGTTCCAGAACACCTCGCGAAACTGCTCTTCTCCTGGCAGGGCATCATCAAGGAGAAAGTCGGCGCCGTCTCCCTTGAGCTTTTGACATCTGACCCTCCGAAGAAACCCGAGCATTACGCGAAAGAGACCTTGAAGGAGCATACGGCGGAAATCTGGCTCGAGAAGCGTTAGGATTCTGCCGGGATTTGCCTTGCTGTGAGCCCGAGATTTTGGGATTTCTTCTCCAGCGCGAACATGTTTTCTATGCAGGCCCTGGCCTTTCTGATGACAGAGGGATCAATTTTCACAATCTGGTGTTCCGTCGGATCCTTCAACGCTTTGAGCACTCCGGCCAGCGAGATTTTCTTCATGTAGGGGCACAGGACACAGGAACCGTAGATGTTTTTGTCCCTCTTCTCGATATTGACCCTGTCGGTTATTCCGCACTCGGTGACGAGCATGAAATCCTTGTCCTTTGATGTGTGGACATAGTCGAGAATCTGCGAGGTCGAGCCGATGAAGTCCACCTCGCTGACGACGCTGGGCGAGCATTCGGGATGGGCGAGGATTTTTATGCCAGGATATTGGGCGCGGATCGCCTTCACGCTTTCCGGAGTAAACTCTTCATGGACGATGCACCGGCCGTCGGCGAGGATGAGCTTCTTTTTTGTCAGTGGCTGGAGGTTCTGGCCCATGAGCTTGTCCGGGATGAAAATTATTTCTTCCTGTGGCATGGCGTCGATAATCTTCAGCGCGTTCGAGCTGGTGCAGCATGCGTCGCATTCCGCCTTGACCGCGGCGCTCGTGTTGATGTAGCAGACCACCCCAGCTTTGGGATGCTGCCTTCTCAGCTTTCTGACATCCTCGGCTGTGATGGAGTCGGCGAGAGAGCATCCGGCGACAGCCGGGACAAGCACCTCCTTTTCTGGGCTCAGGATCTTCGCGGTCTCGCCCATGAAATGCACGGAACAAAAGATAATCTTCTTCGCAGGCGACTTTTTAGCTTCCACGCTCAAGCCGTAGGAATCGCCGATTGCGTCCGCTACCCCATACATGATGTCGGGCGTCTGATAAGAATGGGCCAAGATAAGGGCATTCTGCTGCCTCTTTAGCTGGTTGATCTCAAGCGTCATCGGAGCGATAAGCTTGCAATCCTCTACAGTCCACCCTACTTTGCTGAGCTTCTCATGGAGCCTTCCGGCCTCATGCTGCTGTTCCTGCTCTGAAAATCCCATGGTTCCTGAAAGGCGCCTGTTCTATAATAAGGTATGGGCTCTTTCGCCGCAAGCTATTTATATTACCCTTGTGGGAAGGCTGCGGGGTGAAACCATGAAATATGCAGCTTTGCTTGTACTGGCGATTTTTGCGCTCGGTTGCACTGCGCAATCCAACGCTGACGTGACGGTCAATACGCCGGGCGTTGCCATAGACATGGATGTTGGCGGCGCTCCATCCGGGGAGGTGAGGGAATTCGACGTTGTGGCAAGGACGTGGACCTGGGAACCTTCAACGATAACGGTCAAGGAAGGCGACACGGTCAAGCTCCATATCACGAGCGTTGACGTGCCGCATGGCTTCAGGCTGGCGGAATTCGATGTGAACGAATATCTGGCGCCCGGCAGTACCGTGGACGTGGAGTTCGTCGCCGACAAGAAGGGCTCATATACCTTTTACTGCAACGTGCAGTGTGGCGAAGGGCACAAGGGCATGAAGGGCCAGTTCATCGTTGAGTAATTTTCTTTTGTCATCTCATTTTTTTCAGGTGCGGCGATTACGGAGGTACGTACTGAAAAAGTAAAGCTTTTTCAGTCCCGAAAACTGCTGTACAGTTTTCGTTATCCACCTAAATTATTTTTCAGTAGGGAATTCATATCTCCTCTTTCCGTCGATGGAAACCGCTGTTGGAAACTTTCTTCCGCAAGCTTTATAAATTAACAATAGTTAACTCATGGGATGATCGAGAACTTTCTGATCACATCGAGGGAGACGCTCGAGGCTTCCCTGGTCATCGGCATCATCCTGGCCTATCTTCAGCGCACGGACAAGGAATCGTACAAGAAGACGGTCTGGATGGGCGTCGCTTTCGGCCTTGGCCTGAGCGTGCTGACTGCAATCCTCTTCAACGTCTTCGCTGGCGGCTTCGAAGGCCGGGCGGAGGCGCTGTTCGAGGGCGTCACGATGCTCATCGGCGTCGCCCTGCTCACGACGATGATCCTCTGGATGATGCGGCAGCGGAGGATCGCCGAGCACATCCATTCCAAGGTGGACACGCATCTGGCCAAAGATGCGATATTTTCCCATCTTGGCCTTTTTTTCCTCGCGATGATTGCTGTACTAAGGGAGGGCGTGGAAACGGTCATCTTTCTCAATGCGGTGCGCTATTCTAGCGGTCTCAGCTTAATTGGAGGCCTCTTGGGAGTTGCCGTTGCTATTGGGCTGGGATGGCTGTTTTTCTATGAATCCAGGAAGATCAACCTCAAGAAGCTGTTCACGTTCAGCTCTGTCCTTTTGATTCTCTTCGCCGCCGGTCTGGTGGCGCATGGCGTGCATGAGCTGGAAGAGGCCAAAGTGCTGGATCCCTTGATTTCCCCTCTTTATAGTATCAATGGCGTTGTGAACGAGAACAGCGTGCTTGGAAGCTTCCTGAAGGGGCTGTTTGGCTACAACGGCAACCCTTCCTTGCTTGAAGCACTCTCCTACTGGGTGTATCTGGGCGCGGTGGGAGTGATGTGGAAGCGCGCGTCCACGGCGTGAACCCCGCGCTCCTCAATCCCCCTCCAGCCGGTCGAGCTCCTCAGGCGTCAAAAGTCTCCCGCTCCTCTCCTGGAACAACATCCGCTCCCCACCCATAGAGCTCCCCCGCCAGCTTCCGGTTGTACCCTTGCCGGTATTGCATGGTGGCACCCCTTCCAGACCTTATGTCTTTCTGAGATGAACCATTATAAAAACATTCTGATTTGCTTAAATATTCTCGTCGATAACATGCCGTATCCAACATGAGGGACTTCTCCCAAATAGTGACATCCTGAAAATCATTCGGCGAAAAGTTTATATACACCATATGCCAGAAAATCTGAAAATGAGGTGTGTTCCTTGAGAAATTCGTCGAGAGTGCTTCTTTCTGTTCTTTGTGTTGTTCTGTTCACCGCAATGGCGCTCGGCCTCAGCTCGATTCTCGTGATCCGACCGACGCCTGCCGATGGCGCCAACATCTCCGGCACGATCAACCTGAATATCACCACTGATGACAACGCCAATTTGACGGTGTATTACTTCATCAACATCACCGGCGATTATATGAAAAATATTACCGTTGCTACCCCTTTTAATGAATCCACCAACGGGACGAATTCAACGTTCGCCAACAATTTTGATACGACCACTATTACTGATGGCATCTACACCCTGACGGTCAATGCCACGAACGCTTCCGGCACCACTGTGTCGAACTCTTCTGTCGCCAACATCAGAATCGACAATACCGCGCCTACTATTACCGTCAGCACCGCAAACTATAGTTACTTCACAACAACAACGCCGACATTCAGCGCCAGCTTCAACGACACGTTATCCACGGTCGCGAATTGCACCCTCTATGTCGATGAGGTTGCACTCATCTCGAACCACAGCGCTCCCAATGCCACCTCGTTCAGCCTCATAGCAACGGCGCTTGGCCAGGGCAACCATACGGCAAACTTCACGTGCCAGGATCGCGCCGGCAACACGCGCAACAGCGTCCTCAACAGCCTCGTCGTTGACACCCAGGCGCCGCACGTCGCCACAACCACTCCCGCCGTCAACAACACGAACATCACGAACGGGCAGGCGCACTTGAATATCTCCATCAATTCCACTGACGCCACACTCAACGTGAGCGCGGTGCGCCTGAACATCACGAACGCCAGCACCTCCTTTGTTCACTCGGCCCTGCGAGTGGACAGTGACTCCGGCAGCGTCTACTGGAACCTGACCCTCAACCTCACGACCCTCACGGAGGGCAACCACAC
>JAGVXW010000052.1:10282-11473 GCA_018303575.1 Candidatus Woesearchaeota archaeon | reverse complement strand
AATCTTTCTTCACAAGCTCGTTGGCCTTCTTTTCAATCTTCTTTGTTTCCTCATCCGTCAGCGCGTCAAAATGGGTGATGTCAAGATGCGCCTTCTCGCTTGTTTTCTTCGCGCCCGCTTGGTTAATGTGCGAACCGAGAATCATTCGTGCGGCAGCGCCGACGACATGCGTCGCGGTGTGGTGCTGCGCAAGCTGTATCCTCTGTTCTCTTTCTACTTTTTGTTGAACTATATCTCCTTTCTTAAATGGTCTAACATCTTCAACTACGATCCGAATAGCTCTTCCTTTCTTATAGACATCACTAACTCTGATTCCATTAATTGTACCTAAATCGTGTATCTGCCCACCTGAAGTGGGATAAAAGATTGTTTCATTTAAAATTATCCATCCAGTTCTAGGACCGGAGATATCCTGTATATCGGATTTAGTGGTGCCTTCATAAGGTACGGCTCCCGCCTCCTTAACCTTCAAAATCCGGCCTTTGTCGTATTCCGTAAGAAGATAATCATCAAAATAAAGTGCCTTTGTTTCATAAAGCCCATCCTCTTCGTCATCTTCTCCTTTATTTGTCGCATGAATCTGTTCCTGCTGCTCATGCCTTTCCGCCACTTTGGCGTAGAAATCCTCAGGCACGATCACCCTCTTTCCGGCTTTCGCCGCCTCTTCCTTCACGACATCGGGCAGGATCCCATTGGAATCATAGAGTTCGACGAGCTTGTCTTCGCTGATCTCCTTGTCAAGCAATTTGGAGACAATCTGCCGCGTCTTCTCCCGCGTCGCCGCATGTTTCCTCTTCTCCACATCGAGGATCTTCTTGACAGTCTCAAGATTCTCGGAAAGCTCAGGGAACAAGGGCTTGAGATAGGAAGCGTGCCAGTCGCACAAGTCATTGACGTCCACCTTCCATCCGTAGGAATCAATGAACCCCAGCGCTCTCCTCAAAATGACGCGCAGATTATATCCGCCGCCGACATTGCTCGGCAATGCCCCATCGCTTAAAGCGAACAGCAAGGAGCGCAGATGTTCTCCAACGCTGAACATCGCGGCCAGAGGAAGAATCTGTTCCCTCACTTCTTTTGCGTCCATCCCCATCTTGGCCGCGACCTCTGCCCATGCTTTATCGATGTTCTCTACCTCATCCACATTCAGGTAGGAAGAGTAGGGAAGGAATTTCTGCACAACGCTTTTGT
>JAGVXW010000052.1:0-10240 GCA_018303575.1 Candidatus Woesearchaeota archaeon | reverse complement strand
TACATCATGTACACTTGGTTCCCCAATTCCAGCCCGCGGGAGAAGAATTCCATACACGGCCCGAAATTCCCGCCGCCAGCCCACGCATCTTCATGATACGTGATCTCCTTCTTCGGCAGTCCCAATCCTTTCGTCAGCCACTCATGGATATCGGTAAAATATTTCGCCTGGTCCCATTTTTCCGGCGGCATGAACGCGTGCTGGCCGATCATCACGAAGCCGGTGTAATGCGCGCCAGTAATTCCGACATTGTCGATGTCATTGAACCGCAAGCAAAACTGCGGCACAACCAGTGGATTTGCGGGCGGCTTCACTTCGCCCGAAACGACATACGGCTGGAAATCGTAGATTGAGGCCTGCACGAAATCCGTGTCATCCCTCCAGCGCGCGACAACAGGGTATCGTTTGATCGGCGTGTACCCCCGCGCCGAAAAGAACCTGGCGAACTCCTTCCACAGCTCGATGTAATCCATCTTCTTCTTGGCCGGGGTTCCCTCGAAGAACCGGAAGCCGCCAGAACATGCAGGATCGCCGCACGTCTGTTGCTCGGGGCTCACCGTCCAAAAGTTGGTTCCACAAGTGATGCATTTTTTTCTTTCAAATCCCTCGTTCTTCAGCACAGAAACCGCGTAGAACTTCTCGTAATGCTTTGAAGCTTCAAGCTTGAACGCTTTCTTGACGTCCTTGTCGGAGGGCATGGGACTGCAAAACCTCAGCTCTTTAAATGGTTTGCGCCGAAACTTTTATGTAATCCAGCAAATCGGGACGAATATGGATATCAGATATCTAGACGCCTCATCGTTTGAAGCCGAATTGCGGGCTTTTGGGGGAAGATCCGATGGACAGTACCTCGAGATGTACGAACGATGGAGGGCATGGCTGGCAGGACGCGATACCTCCGGCATCCCGTACAAAGGAGCGAGTTTTTACTATTACTGGAGCCAGGCGGGGAGGGAAGGGTATGCTATTATCTTCATAGAGTTTCCAGAACGATCCACAGCCTACCCAACCCTAGAACGTTTTCTAAGGAGCGCAATGGCCAAAGAACGAGGCGCCTATGCACAATTGCAGCAGGCCTGCGGACTCCTGATTCGTGGATATGCCTCTTTAGTGGCAAGACATCAGCTTACAAGCTTTTATCCTCTTCTTCTCATTAAAGTAGAACAGGAGAACTATTCGAAGCCGGATGATGACAGCATGCAGTATCTTGGTGATACCATCACGATGAGCCCCAAATATGTTGATACGATGCTCCTCTTCCTTGCAGGCGATAAGCAACGTGTGCAAAAAGAGCAGGCGCTCCAAATGATGTATAAATTCGGAATAGCTATCCTTCATGAGCAGGCCCATCATCAACAGAACGCCACCAAAGCTCGGTGGGGTTTCTCCCCTTATCTCTTAGAGGGGCTTGCGTGCTTTCGCGAATTCATCCTCCAAAGACATTTGTTCAACCACAATGCTGAATTGGACGTAGTGAAGAGATGTATGGAGCGCGGGCAATTCGACGTATTAAGGAAAGAACACGGGAAATACGGCCTCGGTCTGTATTTCTTTTGCTTGATTTTCATCCATCGCGTCGCCGGAACAACTTGGATTCCAGAGATAGACCGGTTTTCAGAGGAGTCATGGAATAAAAAGTTTGATACGCTCATTCGCCTTACTCGTCTGATTCATAGCGCTGCCAACAGGAAAGAATTGGTCCATCAAGCAGAATCCTTTGTCTCAGACTTGTCGCAGGCATCAGGTCCAAGGCTCAAAGCACTCTTCCGGGAATCTGAAGAGAAGCTAAACATGCAAATCAGGCTCCCCCCAATAACGATAGGGTAGCGCTTCTTGTCATGCGCAAAACGGTAATGGATCTTGCCTAGATCTCCCGCCTCTTCGTGTCCTTCACTTTCTTCTCGCTCACCGGGATGTCGGAGTCGAAGTCAACGTCCACCTCGCTCTTCGTCTCCTCCCACGTGCGCTTCAGCTTCTTCCTGAGTTTTTCATCCATGCCTCCACCTCGTCCTTGAGCGCGATGAAATCCTTGACTTTGCCCGGCAGTTCCTTGGAATATCTCTCCACCACCGCTGAAAAAGGCCTCTCCTCATGCCCGAACACCAGGTTGTCAGCATGAGCAATGATTTTCTCTTCTTTGGAAACAGGAACATAGTCTTTCGGCTGCAGCGGCAGTTTCTTCTCCAAAATCTCCTTCTTGGTGATTCCGGCGCCGATGTGCCGCTCGGCGATCAAAGCCACCGCTTCAGGCAATCCCTCTTTCCGGATAATCTCAGCCCCATAGATCCCGTGCTTGATCCCTTCTTTCCCCAGCCCGGATTTGTACCTTCCGATATCGTGCAACAGGCTGCCGATCCGGATCAGCTCCAAATCCGCCCCAGGCACCTTCTTTCCAATCCTCAGTGCGATCTCCTTCACTTTTTGCACGTGAGCGAGGATTTTCCCAAAGACTTCATCGCTCGGGATATGTTTTCGTAAAATCTTAATGGCTTCTTCTTCGTTGATCATAGCAACGATAAGAGAAAGCGCCTATTTATGCGTTTCTAAAGAGGGATCTACCTTCTCAACTGCAAGAGCAAATCCCTTAAGAAGGCGAATCCATGCATGAATTTGAAGCGAAAGAGCACCGTAGACAAAACAATAAAGGCGATCATCATCCAGACGCCGCGTTTCGCTTTCGTCATGAGCGGAAAGGGGGCCCGAAGGCCCCCCTTGTGAGAGATGGCTTTCGCCATCTGTATGAAAAGCGGCAGGCAGGAAGCCCTGCCTGTCACCTCTTTTTCCCGAAGGTCATGGAAATTGCCCGATAGTCGAGGGCGCTTTCCAGGACACCAAAAGCCGAAGCTTTTGATTGGAAAAGGAAAGGCTCCTGCTGTGTTTGTGGGGGTTGGAGAATAAGGGGAGCAGGAGCCTTTGAACATAAAGCGATGCCTCGCAACGCTTCACTTGGTCTTGAGGGGGGGCTGCTTCATCTCCTTCAGCCAGAGCAGGCCGATGTGGATGAGCTCTTTGTTGAACTTGTCGCTGAGTCTGTACGTTTTCTTGTACAGGTCATAATCGATCATGCCCATGCTCTTCATGGGGGTCAAAATCCGATCGTAAAACTGCCTTTTGTTGTAGGAAACTTTCACCTTCTTGCCTTGGTAGGGCGGCTCCTGGATGATGTCTGTGATGAGCGTGCCCTCGTGCAATTGCGTGGCGAACATGCTCATCTCGGTCTTCCCGATCTCATTATGGTTCTCCTTGATGTGCTCGATCAGGAGCTTGGCCACGATGATCTGCTGCTTCGTCGCGAAGACAACCTCGTAGATGTCCTCGGGCAGGTTGAACCTGTCGAACAGGATGACCATGGCAACACAGAAATAAACTAGTATATAAATATTTCCTTTTTAGGAACTGGTATACTATTATCTATATTAGTTTTCAGATGATAAAGAGAGGGAAAAGTTTTTATCCGCCCCGGGAACTCGTCGGCTATGTATGCCCGCACGGTTCCCGTATCACCCGCCGAACAAAGAAGCGTGGCGCTCTGCGCTCTCTGCGGTCTAGAAACAAGAGCCGACGCGGGAGAAGTCGCCGCGAGGATGGGGCGCCGAGGAAAGGGCCCTTTGATGGAATTCTATATTTGGAACGCTAACAGCGACCGCAACGCGGCACACCTTCTATTAGGCATGGACAACAGGTTTGTGGTGGAGCGTGAAATCCTTTTGGAGCCGTTCAGAGAGCATAGGGAAGTGAAACGTCGCCTCTATGCCGGACTAATCCTTCCAAGAGTTCGGGAAATAGTGGGTGTCACGGGACTTGAGCATCGGGTGCAAAGAACAGATGCATATTCTCGGCTATTGGGCACGGTGTTTGGTGATGCGCTTGATGCATTTCAGATTGCCGAGGCCGAGCTTCTGAAATCGCTCGAAAAAAGGTATGCAGGTAATGCCTCATGCGATGTGGGGGACGTAGCCCATGAAGCGACCGCAGGGCTGAAGGCAAAACTTGAGGCAGGATACCTAGAAATGACTCCTTACAAGCGGCAGGTAGCGGATCTGATACTGGGTCAGCTGCGGGAAGAAGAGAGAGGCATCTTGATGCTCAGTACGGGCTTTGAGATTGATGGGCACAATGTCCAAAGACCATACTCGCGAGAGGAGATCGCCCGCTATATGAAGATATCTGGACTGGATGTGCGCAGGAAAGAGGAAGTCGCCAAGAGAAGGCTGAACCATCCCCTGCGCAGGGGCGTTTTGCAGCAGGTGAGAGGATTGGCTTCCGACAGCGATGTGAGAGCGTATCTTGCTGAGGTGGCGGAAGTGGATATCCGCAGGCATCTTGCCTATTTCGGCTACGCGAGCGATGAGCTGGATCTCAGCGTGAGAGCGCGTCATGCGGTCTGGGTTCTAGGCAGGAGGACAATCGCTGAGCTTGATTCGGCCTTCTTTGAATCCATTCCCATAATTAAGAACTGCGGAAAAGTGACCGTGGCAGAGATACATGAAAAGCTCGCGGCCTGGAAGCGCTCGGAAGTTCCTTCATTTCGAGTAAATTAAAAGTAAATCCTTTTATAATCTAGGCAGGAGAATAATACTATGCAATCCTTCAACCCCCAAGGCCTCATCTTCTTCCCGTATGCATTCTTCAACCGCCGTCTTCTCATTCCAAATGAAGCCGTCAAGAGCATCAACGAAATCGAATTCGATGCCTTAAAGCGCAGAGGCTTCAAGGCCGTCCTCTTCGACAAGGACAACACGCTGACAGAGCCCTACCAAAAACGCCTTTCCCCACTCCTAAAAAAAGGATTTGCCGCTTGTAAAAAAACATTCACGAGCTCCATCGCCATCTTCTCCAATCATGCGGGGACAGGAGACGACAACAATCACGAAACAGCAAGGGCGATTGAACGAGCATTAGGCATCGCCGTCATCCGCCACAGGAAGAAGAAGCCAGCAGGCATGGACGAAGTCTCCGCTTTCTTCAACTGCCAGCCAGAAGAGATCATCGTCATCGGCGACCGCCTCTTCACCGATATTGCTTTCGGCAACCGCTACGGCTGCCATACGATTCTCGTCAACCCGTTAACCAAAAGATACGAGAACGCCCTATCTGCCTGGGTCGCGGGATGGGAGCGGAAGCTCTTGAAGAAATAAGGTTCAAGCGAAAAATGCCCTCACCCTCTCTGCCCATCTTTTCGTGATTTGCATCTTCCATTCGGGAGGAAAACATTTCGAGTAATGCTCCCACGTATAGCGTGCGTCCATGAAGACGATCACTCCCCGATCGGTTTCTGATCGGATGCATCTGCCGGCGTTCTGCATGGTTTTTGTGATTGCGGGGAAGATGTAGCCATAGCTCATCCCCTCTCCGTACTTGTCCTGGTAATAGTCGACCAGCTCGCGCGTCTCCAGATCAGGCTTGCTCAGGGGCACGCCCACAACAATGACGCATTTCACTTCATCGCCCGGCAAATCAATGCCTTCCCCGAAGCTGCCGCCTGTCACCGCAAGCAGCACAGCTCCCCGTTCCTGCGCCTGTCTGAATTTCTCCAGGAGGGCGTTTTTCTGCTCCTTGCTCATTCCAGGAACCTCAGTCAGCACCAATCTTGAGCAGAGCTGGTCGAATGATTTCTTCACTTCATTCCTCAGCATATAGCTTGGGAAGAACACGAGCGTGTTGCCAGGCACGGCGTTCACGATATCAGCACAGATGGAGGCAATTTGCTTATATTGCTCCGGGCTCCTGAACTTGAATTTCGTCGTCACCTCTTCGACAACCAAATTGAGCCTGTGCTCCTCGGCAAACGGATCCTGATACTGCTTGAGCACATACTGCTTCAGCCCAAGCAAATCCGCGTACATCTCCGGTGGAGTGAGCGTCCCTGACATCAGCACACTAGAAGCGCAGTCCGCGAAAACCTGTTTCGTGATGAGAGATGGATCCAAGCAAGTGTATCGCAAGCTGAGTTGCGGCCCTTGCTTCCCTTGAGTCCGCGAGATGCTCCTGCAGAATCCAGGGTCAGGGCCGTTCCAGGAAGCCAGGAATCCGGCGACGATGCTGATGAAGCTCTGCTTCTGCTCTTCTAAAACGATGTTGCCGAAGATCGCCAGCTGCTGCTGCGTCTCGTCATAGGGGAAGCGCTTCTCCAGCGACCGCGTGAATTCCCCTTTCAGCACGTACTCTTCCTCTTTCTCTTCATCCAATGCAGACCCCAGTTCTTGAAGCACGGCAAGGATCGCTTCCAGGCGATGCTGGGCTTCCTCGTGCTGGAATTTCTTGGCTTCGGAGATGGCCCTCTCCATGACAAAAGTAGATAAGCTCTCCGACATCATCTCCCTGCACCTTCCCGGCAGGTTGTGCGCTTCGTCCACTATCAGGATGCAATCCGCCAACCTTTTTTCAGACCGCTTGAAGAAGCTCTCGCGGATGTTCTTGTTGAAGATATAGTTGTAATCTGCGATCACCACCTGCGCCTCTTTCCCTACCAGGGACGCAATCTCATAGGGGCACACATGGCTTTGCCTACTGAGGTCAATGAGTGTTTTCGTGTCCGCAGGCGCTTTCGCGGAGATCTGCAGCAGGGCTTTTTTCGCTAAAGCGCTCGTCTGCCCGTGCTCCCGAAGGTTGGTGTAATAGTCGCACACATCATCATTGCGCAGCGCCTTGCAGTATTCGAAGAATTCGCCCGGCAGCATCTGGTGCGCCCCGGGCTGGCAGCACATCCATTTCTTCGCGATCAGGTCGCAGCATGTGAAGTTCACTCCAAATTTCTCCTTGATGTCCCTGAGCGTCTGCACAGCCAGCGCGTGCTGCGTATGTCTAGACGTTAGGAAAAAGATGGTCTTGCCGTGCTCAAGCGCGTGCTTCAGGCACGGCCCAAGGGCCGCGATCGTCTTGCCCAGGCCAGTGGGAGCGTGCGCAAGGAGATGCTTCCCAGCCGTGACGCAGGCCTCGACATCCTTCACGAGCTGCTCCTGCTCAGGCCGAAGCTTCTCGTACGGGAACAGCAGCGACGCATCCATTGCCCGACAGAAAGCCCGCAGCTTTATATGCGTATTGGCAGAAAATCCGGAAGGTTTCCGGACAGGGGATAATCAGCCGCAAAGGGCAATAAACTCTTCTTTCTTGAGTCCCGCTTGCCGGATGATTTCAAGGAGCGTTCCTCTATCGATTTCAGCGTGGAGCGGAACAACCGTGGTTCGTACTCCTTCGCTCGTCTCCTTTTTCAGAATCACATGGCTGCCCTTCTGCCGCACATTCGCAAAACCGGCATGAGAAAGCGCTTTGATGACCTCCTTGCCGGAGAGCCTTGGCAGCTTAGGCATTTTCTTCAATAGCGAAACGGGCGACAAAGGAGTCATGACCTGTAAACTCCTTAGGCATGCCCATCTCTTCAATGTAGAGTTCAACCGCTTCTTTGAGATTGGCTAACGCTGCTTCAATCGTATGCCCTTGGCTGACGACATCGACTTCAGGGCAGAGCGCTACAAATTGTTTTTCCCCTTTCCGAATGATGGCAGTGAACTCCATTGTGGTCACTAGGAGGATAAAAGAGTCGTCTCTATATAAATTTTCACTAAAAGAGGGGCCCTGCCCGTCGAAACCTTTAAATAAAACCCCGGAAGACTCCATCGCATGGGCTTTGCAGGCAGGGCGATCATCGCTTTTTACCTGCTTGCGCTCTTCGTCATTTAAGGCTTCCCCGGGCAGAGATATCTGAAGGGGAAGCCGTGAATGAAGATATTTCTGCATCCGTCCATGAACAAAGCGATCGTCACAGGATGCACCTCTGAGTTGGCCGAGGCGTACGTCACTGCCTTTGGGACAGCGGGCTACCCTGTCACGGGAATCGCGCGCGGTGCTCACGCTTCAGGAAACCATGAGCACGTCCGCCTCGACCTCTCCGACAGCCGGGCGGCGACACGCTTTGTGCGCGGTCTCAACCTCTCAGGGATTGAAAGTCTCGTGCTCGTCCACGGCGTCGGCAGTTTCGTCTTCGAGGAGCATCCCGGCCCGATGGACGTGGAATCGTACACGTCAAATTATCTCACGTTCATGCATCTCGCAGAGCCGCTGAGATATCGCGTGATGCATGAGACACGGGCGCATCTCACCCTTGTAAGTTTCGGTTCGACGGGCGACCGCTATGACGTGCCGTATTGGCAGACCTACTCGCGCTGCAACCGCATGCGCAAGGAGAAGATGCGGGACTGGGCGATACAGTCTCCGGGGAGAATCTCGGGGGTCTTCGTCGCCTTGCCCACGGTCGACACGCAGTGCCAGCGCGCGATGCGCCCGTATGCCGACCGCACGTACTGGCGCGCGCCGCAAGAAGTGGCAGAGAGGACGCTGCCCGCAATCCTCTCCGTGCCGCATTGGGCGGAACTGGCCCCCTTCAACCCTCTGTCGGAAGGCGTCATCGACGCGTATTTTTCCAACCATCCGAGAATCTACGCGAAATGGATGCGCGAGATGGGCCGCTCCGACGGCAGCGTTGGCGCAAATCCAAACCTTTAAAAATCCCTTGCGAAACCTGTCTTTCGCTATATAGATACTCCATAATATAGGTTACAAAGGTTGGGGGAATGAATCAAACCATATTCACTGTGTTTTTCCGCGAGAAGCCCGCGCAGATGATGATCCATCTGAAGAACTCTGCCACCGAGATGTACGCGTCCTCGCTCGCAAAGAAAGTCGACTGCACGTATTCCCATGTCGTCAAGATCCTGCAGGCGATGGAGAAGGCGGGGCTGGTAAACTTCGAGAAGACTGGAAGGCTAAAACTCTTATCCTTAACTAAGAAGGGTGAGCAGGTCGCGGAAAGGATTGACTCTATTAAGACGATTCTTTAGAAAAGATTACTGTAAGGTTTCCTCCATTTGTATTCTCGTTAACGTATCCTTGGACAACTGCAAGAACGCTTCTTCCATCGCAATCGGAAAGCATCCGCCGGCCGCGCCAGCATGGCCGTGCCAGTTTCCTCCCGTCTGTTGCAATAAGGGCTGGAGCGTATCGAGGCAATCCAATTTTTTTGAGCGCAAGCTCACTTTGGTCTTCCCTTCCATCCTGCTCATGACAAGGGAGGTCTCATAAGCCTGTAAAAGATCCTCAGCTAGCGCTCCAACAATCTGCGGCCGGACAGCCAGCCCGGCGTTCACGATCACCAATCCTCGGTCAAGATGCACCGCTTCAGGGTGCGCCGCCAGCCAGGCTTTCGCCTCCAGCATCTCCTTCCTGAACTGAAGAAAGGAGTCGCTTGCCCGTTTTCTCAGCTCCGCATCTCCAAAGCATGCGCCCATTCCTGCCCCGACATCCTTAGAGCGCCCGCACGCCTCAAGCAGGAGCGCGAACTCCCGCGCCTCCATCTCGCCCAGGAGATACTGCTCCTGCAGTTCCTGGCTCCCGACATGCTTCTCCAGCGCGCCATGAAGCTTGAGCATCTGCACTTCGTCCAGCGCGCTCAGCCGGAGCGAAGGGTCAAGCTCAGAGTCGCGCAGCACTTCGCTGGCATGCTCGCCGCAGCATTCAGGCACAATGTGCTTGAGCGCTCTGGTCTGGTAGCCGAGCAGCTTTATGCCTTTCTTCCGCGCCAATGTTCCGGCTGAGACGCTCTCTGCCAGCAGCAGGTGGTGGAATTCGCTCTCCATCTTCTGCCGGTCCCCGAGCGCTCCCACTATCGCAAGATGCGCATGGCTCCTGATGTCCGGCCAGAGCTGCCTGCAGAACAGATAGGCGATGCCCGCGCTGTTGATGCTGTCCGCCTCCAGCCCGAACTGCAGGGGGTTGAGCATGTCAGCGTGCTGTTCTCCGGGATGATGGTCGATAATCAGCACCTTCTTCTGCGCCAGCACCAGCCCCAGGGTTCCGGAAGCTGCCGCCCCGGTGTCGACGAAGACAAAGGTTTCATACGGCTCCTTCGCCAGCTGCTCCAGGATCTCGGTGTCAACATGCATGACAAAGCTGGTTGCGAAGGGGATGCGCAGCCTTTGGAAGGTGAGCGATAATAAGGCAGCGCCGCTGATGCCGTCAGCGCCGTAGTTCGCGACAATCTTCACCGAAGTGGCCTGAAACGCTTTTGCCTTCTCGGTGATGGCCTCGAGGAGATTCATGCGCCAAACCTCCTCTCCCGTTTTTGATAGTCACTGATCGCCCGTTCAAGGTCCTTCTTCGTGAACTCCGGCCAGAGCTTCGGCGTGAAATGCCACTCAGAGTATGCCGACTGCCACATCAGGAAATTGCTTGTCCTCACTTCTCC
>JAGVXW010000051.1 GCA_018303575.1 Candidatus Woesearchaeota archaeon | reverse complement strand
ATTTTAACTACATGGGAAAGAAGGACAGAGGCGGTAGGTGGTATGTAAACGCTAATGCGACCATTTCTCTTCTTCTGCTTTTTTCAATACGCTGATAGCTTTCATTGAACTGTTTTTGTATATTTTTTGCATGACTTCAAAAAAATCATTGTTGGAGACGTAGAATTTTGGCTTTCCCAATCGCTTAATGATGCTGAGCTCTACCTCCGGTGGGGTTACTGTAATGGGTATCTCCACATCCGTCCTGAAGCTGAAAAAATTACTCATGTTTCCCCCTCTTCCTTATTTTTTTCTTTGGCGTTTTCTTTCTTTTTGTTTTCTTTTTTTCAGTTCCTGAAACTAATTCGAGAAGTTTGTCCTTTTTCATGCCGCATAGTTCCAACAATAAGAAAGGGTCGTGGTCAATTTCATCCGCAAGCATATAAAACACGGCCGCGATATGTTTGCAGGGATTTGCATAGTCTGGGCAGCTACAATCTGCATCAAACTCCTTTGGAATAAAGCTGCATCCGGTAATCTCGGCCAGATTTTCCGGCATTTCATTGTTGAGTAGCGTACCCAGGACAATTGGGGTCGATTTAAGCTTCTCAATGATATTCTGCCAATCTCGTTCTTTGTGCTTCGTAAAACTGATAGTGATAGAATAAACGCCGGAATTGCCCTGCACTTTTGCAGATATCTTGCCTCCCATGATCTTAAAATTTTTAACCATTTCGGCCCGGGCATAGGCTCTTCCACGCGACATCCGTTGTTCATCCCCTGCAGTAGAGATTACTTCAACCCATTGTGCACCCCACCAGGTTTCGCCAAATTTTTTCCTGTTTTTGCCAGGTTTGGGCTTAGGTCTTGCTGCTGCCTTCGGATAATAGTTATAGTAGCCATAGCCCATGGTTATTCCTCCAACATCTCTTTTCTAAGGCTGAAAAGTTCTCGTAACTGCTCATTTTTTAATTCGGTTATTGCTGCTTCTCCATGGCTCAACAATGAGTCTGACAGGGCAACCTTTCTTTCAATCATCTGATCAATTTTTTCTTCTATTGTCCCCAATGTTATAAACTTATGTGCAAAAACGTCCTTCTTTTGCCCAATTCGAAATGCCCGGTCTGTTGCCTGGTTCTCTACTGCAGGATTCCACCATCTGTCAAAATGGATTACTCTGTTCGCTTTTGTTAGGTTGATTCCAATTCCTCCCGCTTTAAGGGATAACACAAATAATTTAGGAGATGATTGGGCGTCTGACTGGAAAAGGTCTATCAGTTGCTGCCGTATTTTTGGGGTTTGCCCCCCATGTAAAAAGCATACAGGCACGGAAAAGTAGTTTTGAAGGTCTGCTTCTAATAACGCCCCCATCTCTCTGTATTGTGTGAATATTAAACATTTTTCTTCGTTTTTTAAAATGACCTCAATAAGTTCTCGTAGCCGCTCTATCTTTCCTGATCGTTCTCCGAGCTTTTTTGAGTCTTTCAAGTAATTGGAAGGATGGTTGCATACCTGCTTGAGTTTGATGATAGCCGCCATGATAATGGCACGTCGGTCTTTATTCTCACAGGTTTCAATCTTATGCATTGACTCGTCCACAACTGCTTGGTAGAGCGTCGCTTGCTCCTTTGTAAGATAGCAATATTCTTTTATCTCTGTTTTATTTGGAAGATCACTGATTATTTTTTTATCTGTTTTAAGCCTACGGAGGATAAACGGGCTGATGATCTTTCTTAAGATCTCCTGCTTATGCGAGTCATTCTCAAGTTCGATTGGTTCTGCAAAATTATCCCTAAACCGCTCCCATGTCGAGAGAAATCCCGGGTTTACAAAATTGAGAATTGACCACAGTTCTGAGAGCCGATTCTCAATAGGGGTTCCAGTCAGACAAAATCTAATTGTGGATGGAATCTTTGCTATGGCTACGGTTTGCTTGGTATGCGGATTCTTGATATTTTGCGCTTCGTCAAGGAAAACAGTGTCCCAGCGCATCGAACACAGTGATTCTTGATCCCTTCGCGCTATAGCATAACTTGTTAGTACGATGCCCGTATCAGGGATTCCTTTTCCAAACTCCTTTGTTGATATCCGCTTTTGGCCATGGTGAACATATGTTCTAAGTGAAGGCGCAAACCTTGCTAGTTCTCGCTGCCAATTTGCAATGACCGAGGTAGGGCAGACAATGAGGGATTTACTTCTTTTATTAGATAAAATGTAGGCTATTGCTTGAACCGTTTTTCCCAGCCCCATATCATCCGCAAGTATGCCGCCAAATCCAATTTTCTCCATGAATGAAAGCCAAGAAATTCCTTGTAGCTGATAGTGGCGTAACTCTCCAATAAAACCATTGGGCGCCTCAAGGACATTTTTGCCTCCATAATGCAATAGATTGTCAAAATCGTCCCTGAACTTTTCAGGAACCTCAATGGTACTCACATCAAAATCGGCCAAGACCCCCATCCTCATCGTATCCTGGAATGTCAGCGTTTTCCTTTCCTCAAAAAAATCTATAACTTTGCTCATATCCTCCTTGTTTAATTCTACCCATTTCCCTCCTAAATTCACGAGCTTTCGTTTCTGCGCGCAAAGACTCGCAAATTCCTTTTGAGATACCTCACAATCTCCTATTGAAACCGCATAGTCAAAATCAAAGAGTGATTTTCCTAATTCACTGTTTCCTTTGACGATATACTTATTGTTATTAATTAATCTCACTGTGACCCTGAACTCATTTAGTTTTGCATGGGTAATGACGGGGATGTGCACAACAAAACCCATCTCTTTAAGGAAAAATGAATCTTTAGCCATAAAATTAACCGCTTCTTCCTCACTCAGGTTCACAAGATAGGGATTGGGGGTATACATCTGTGTTTCAATTATTTTTGAAACTTTTGCGGCTACCGAAAGGTCTTTTATGAGCTGAATGCGGGCAGTGGGCTTCTTATTCCATACTTCATCAAGCCGGATAATGAGACTCGCGTCTTTTTTCGATTGAAGATTAAATGAAAGCCGCCAGTTGCCTTCCGCATCAGGGTCATGCACTCTAAAGAGGATGAGAAAATCGCTTTCTTGGTTTATCTGCCTATCCTTTTGCCATTCGGTTAAGCCCTGCCTTACTTTGCTGCTCACTATGCTTTTTTTACCAGTCAAACCGATAAGCCACTTATCTGTCTCTGTCTCATTTGATAGTTTCATCTCTTTTTCAGAAAGAGCGGCCTTAATTAACACATTCGCAAGGTGTCCTATGGCATTCTTTACAACCTCTTCTGTTTTTTCATCTGCTGTGGCTTTAATCGAATCCGGAGCTTTTTTTACAAGTTTCTTAAACAGCTCGTAATCATCCGGATTGTCAAGGCTGATGAGATAAAAAGACCCAGAATCATTAAAATAAGGGGCATACCTCTGTCGGTTTACCAGGCTAATCGCAAACTTAAACACCATTTGGAAAAACCTAAACGAATCACCCAGCAATCTGCCCTGAACCGTTTCCATAGTAAGCAATTTTTGGATGATAAACGACTCACTTAAGGCCACGCAGTCTACAGAATACGAACGAGTCTTTTCATGAGATAGGGTATACTGCCCATAGGCTAACTGCATAGAACTCGGAACAATCAGGGTGTTATCGACGCAGGGAATATCCAGCTTCCTCTGTTCGGGGGTGTTCTCAATGATTTGCTGAAGCCTCGCATTGCTTGTAAACACCTCTGACGGATCTGAAGAAACACCCCAGATGAACAGTTGATTTTCAATAAAACTTAATTGTATCTCGTCCATTAAAATCAAATGTAACTCGAATTGCATCCCTTTTTATAATTTACTAAAAACCAAATCGAATTTGTTTTCGACTGGAAAAAAGTCCTGCCCAAATCAGAGAACAAGTCTAGGATGACGGCCAGTCCAGTTTTTTCTATTTTTACGAAGTATACTGTCGGAAGCAAATAACTGATAGGAATTATTGCTTCCTCCGTATATAGTGCAAGACGGCGTTGCTCAATTATTTTTGTCCTGCACTATATATGCTGAGAAAATACAAAAAGTTTATATATCTCTCTCGTTGGAAAACGACCATGAAGGGAAGTTTTAGGGTCTTCTTCCTATTTTTTGGCATAGTCCTCGTCACGGCTTTGCTCGTCAAAACACCCCTTTTGCCTTTGGGCGCAAAAACTCTTGCCGGAAAAGCGGGTCCTGTCCTCTGCGGCGGAACTGCGCCATCTTGCGCCGGTGCTTGTCCCATGGGGCAGGCATGCTTGCCTTCAGGCACGTTATGCACCTGTCAACCTCAAGACATTCCCTGCGGCGGAGTCTCCCCTGTATGCACTGGTGGATGCCCGGCAAACCTTGTCTGTTCTGCGCTTCCGGGCAGCCCCCAATGTACATGTATCGCTCCTACCGGATCGACTCCCACACCGCCACCCAGCCCGCCATCTTCAACCCCGCCGACGTGCGGAAACCAGGGTTATCCTTACTGCTCCAACGGCCCCTGCCCGTCAGGACAAACATGTCAGGCGCAGGGTGGTTCATGCCAGTGTGTAAATGGTGTGCCGGATTCAGGCGGCGGGAGTGCCCAACCCCCCCAGCAAGCGCAAGACACTCCAACCATCGCCGCCCTCCGGCCAGATTGCGGAAATCTTCCGTACGGCTATGATTTGGTCACATTCAATGTGGAGAAGGAGTACGCTCCTCAAAAAATTAACCTGTACAATCGCCAGCTTGACCGTAATAAAGTAATAACCTCCAATGTAAGGCGCATTGTGGTTCATTCCTGCAATCCCCAGGCATTTGACAATCCTGATCCTGCAGTCATTCTGCCATCAGGCGAGGTAACCTCTCGGTGGGTGATACCAGCATCACAAGATGGTTCCCGTGCGTTTATTATCACTGGCATTGAAGGAGCAACATATTATAACGGACAGGCACATATTGCTCAAGGAGACTTTAGGTCGCCTCTATATTTCAACTTCTTAACAATCCTTGATGAGGCGGGAGTATTGCTGAGGCGAAATCTGCGCGAGTATTGGTACTGGCCCTCTCTCTTTCCAAGCCCCTACTCTAAATATCGTAACGTCGTTTATGATCCCTATAATAAAATCATGCGAAGCGATATATCGGTTGAAGGCGAGGTTTACTGGAGGTTTTCGAGACCTATCTCAGGAATCCAAGTAGATGGCGGATCGCCCGTTGTGGAAAACAAGGATAGCCTGCCGCCGAATATTATATTCCGTGATGCCGTAAAGAAGCATTTCCTTTTCAGCGATTATCTCGCTCTGTTAAATATTCAGGATAAGGTATTTTTGGACTTGGCCAAGATATTTGATGCGTACCCCTCGTACTCGGGGTGGAATTGGATCTTTACAGGAGATTTCTCTAGCACTAGGTGGGATAACTTCGAGGAGTATTATGGATATGACCAGCTAATCGTGCATTATGATCCAATGAAGAACGCGTTTGTTGCGCCTCCAGGATTTATCAGCCCCGTAGAAGTAATATCCGTCAAAGCTGACCAACTACTCGCATATCCTTTCATAAGCCCTACTCAAAAAATCCCGCCCCCATCCTACACGCCCCACGCATATCCTGTGCCGTTTATACTGACCTCGGGTACAAACGTGGTGAGCGCGACAAGCGATGAAATAGTTGTCCTCTTCTCCCAAAAGCACCAGAACCGTCCAGCGGTGACGTTCGGCACTCTCTATGACAACAAGCAGCCTGTGAGCTCAACCTCTTGTGTGGACGCGTGCCTGATGCGCGCTTCTGGCCTCCCTTCGACATGCGCGCCTGTATCAGAATGCCAGCTCAATTGCCCCGTGGATGCCGCGGTGCAGAAAAAGATAAATGCGTGCTGGACGAAGCTGAAGAATTTTTATGTGTGTCAGAAGAATGCGGGCAAAGAGTATGAAAAAAAGAAGAGCCCTTCAACGACAAAGGAGGCCTTCATCGCTAAAACGTGCGGGACTGTGCCGTGCGAAATTCCGGCTTTCGTGCCTCATGCTGACTGTGCCGCTCGTTGCACAGCAGAGGCCCCCCTCTGCCAGCAATTCCAAACTATCACCCGCAAGATAGGTTGCCAGGTTGCCTGCTCATCCATCCATAGCGCATGCTCGGGCATTGTCTTCCAAATCAAGCTCAACGCGAATACGTGGAAAAAGGTCGAGATCCCAGAGGGCGCGCCCGCAGTGATCTCAGCAAAAGAATTCACGAACTGTCCGAACCTTAAGATTCGAACCCTCAAAGGCAAGAAAGTCAGCGTGGCAGCTAACTTCCTTGAGGTTGGGCAAACCTATGCTTTCAAGGCCAGCAAGGCCTGCACTGTCCAGTTTATCCCCGCTTCTTGCCAATCGCAGCCCCCCTCAGTTGAAAAGTCAGCGAAAGTCTCTGATGAGTTGCTTGAAAATCCGGATCCTGAGAACCAATAGCCAGTAACCCGTTGGGGATATTGCCTTTTCTAAAGAATCCCTTTTAATTTCCGAAGCGCCTCCTTCGCCTTCTCAACATCGCTCTCATCGTTGTAGAGGTGCGCCGAAAACCTCACCGCCCCGGGAAGGTTGTGCTTGTTGAACCAGCTGTGCACGCAGAACGCTCCAGACCGCGTGTACACCGCGGATTTGCTCAAAAGCAGGTTTAGCTCGTGGATTTTCATCCTCTTCGGGATGACGCTCGTGATGCTGCCACGTAGTTTCGCTTCTTGATTTCCAAGAATGTCCAGGCCATGCGCAGAGGCAAGCTCTGTGATCTGCTCATTTATCGCCTGGCAATGTTTCTCTACCTTAGAAAGCCCGATTTTTTCAAGATATTTAGCAGCGGCCGCGAACCCGATGATGCCTCCATAATCCTGCAGCCCCGCTTCAAAGCGGTGCGGAGAATCCTCAAGTTCGTACCTGTCCAGCCACGTCTCTTTTACGGTCTCGCCACCCAGCATGAGCGGTTCCAAGGCCTCGGGATCTTTCACATACAGGAGCCCCATGCCGGACGGCCCGAGCATCTTGTGGCCTGAGCACGCGAAGTAATCAACGTCCCAAGACTTCAAATCAACCTCTCTGTGCCCCGCCGCCTGCGCGCCGTCGACGAGGATTTTCGCCCCGTGCTTATGCGCGGCCTTCGCCATCTCCTTTACAGGAAGCGACATCCCATCGAGATTGGACGTCGCGTGAACGGAAACAAGGGAGATTCTTTCTTTTTCAAGCAGCGATTCAAACGTATCCATCTGAATACCCGTTTCATTCGTTTCAAGAATCATCCAGGATATTTTCTCCCGTTGTTTCAATCGCAGCCAGGGCACGAGATTCGAGTTATGCTCCTTGTCTGTCGTCAATACGGTCCCTTTCGCCGAAGCTGCGACGATGTTAATTCCCTCAGTCGTGTTTCTTGTAAAAATGGTATTCTTCTGCTTCACGTTAAAGAAATCAGCGAGGATTTTCCTGCTTTTCTCCATTTCGCTGGTGGTTTTTTCGCCCCAGGCGTGCGAACTCCGGCCAGCGCAGGCGGTGAACTCAGTATAATAAGAATTCATTGCCTCAATCACCTCCTGTGGTTTTAGGGAGACGCAAGAGGAATCAAAATACGCTATATCTTTTTTCAAAATCGGGAAATCGTCGCGGTTCATGGGAGCAACCGTTTGTAGACACGATAGGGGCGCGGCCCGACAACCGGCTCGCCGTTAACAAAGACGAGCGGCGTGCCATAGATTCCTGTCTTGAGCGCCTCCTCATGCTGCAACTCAGAGAAGATGGCGGTCGAGTTCCTCTGGCTGCAAGCTAAGATCTCGGTGGAGTTTGCCCTAACTGAATCCAGGGCGCTGCCCGCGCTTGTCAGATCGAGCTCTTCAATCGGCGTCGCAAAGATGGCATCGTTGAAACCCATCACCTTTTCCGGCTCGCGCATCCCGAGGCAGTTGACGATCGGAGTTAAGAACACCGATTTCTCATGCGTCGGAAAAGGCGCAAACAGCACCGTGACATTCTCGTTTTCAAAGAATTTACGAAGAGTCGGGTACGCTTTCCGCGTATACTCGCACGCGTAGCAGCCGAGGAAGACAACCTCCTCCTTGCCCTCCTGAATTGTCAGGAATAAGCCCGTGTCCACATCCTCAAGTGTCAGTCCTTGGGCGGCCAGTTCAGGCACGACGCATTTCTGGTCCAGTCCAGAGCTGCCCGTATTCTCTCCAGAAGGGTCGAAGATGCAGAAGCCCTGGGCGTTCTGGCCATTGCAGTTGCCCCACTTCCAATAATGATAGCCGCCAATTCCCGCAACAATAATGCTCCACACAAAGAGCGCGGTGAAGAGCCAGGACAAGATCTCAAAGCGCCTGAAGACGAACCTCCCGACATCCGGAGAGAGCCGCATGAAGAGTTCAGTCAGCTGCACCTTCAGCCGCGTGTCAAGCCCTGTCTGGCATTTCCTGAACGTGACCCTTCGGAACACGCAGTCGAACGCTTCTGCCGCGAGCTTGCGGTATTTTGCGCTAAAAATCCCCAGAATTGCGAAAACAATGAGCGCGATGAGGCAGATCATTGATCCAGGGACGAAGTTTTGCTATATAAAGATATGCCCGGCACTTTTCCAATGGCGGCTCGCAACGCTTAAATAGCTCCCCGGAGACCCTCGGCCATGAACATCCTGATGGTTTCGCCGACGGTGTTTCCCGACTTGACGGGCAACGCTGTCAGCGCGCATCGCATTGCTGAGGGGTTACGAAAACTCGGCCACGAGGTACATGTCATCACTCCTTCTGATGATGTGGGGCCCCTCCAGCCGCACGTTGTCCACGCTCTTCATGCGTTCAAGAGCGCCCGCGCCGCCATTCTTGCCAAGAAATTCAACGTGCCGCTGGTCGTCACCATGACGGGCACAGACGGCAACCGCGATATCAATGACCCGCAGAAGCGCCTGGTCATCGCCGAGGTGCTCTTCCAGGCCGCGGCTGTCGTCTTCTATTCTGACATCCTGAAAGCGAAAGTTGTGGCGGAATTTCCGAAAATCGCCGAAAAAGCCCTGACCATCCCAAAAGGGATGCCCATCCTGCCGGACTCGGAATTCCAGCTCAGGAAAGCGCTGAAGCTTGATGAGAACGCTATCTTGTTCACCTTGGTCGGCAGCATCAGGCCGGTCAAGAACACGCTGTTCGCCATCGCGCCGCTTGAAAAGCTCCACCAGCAGAACCCACAAGTTCATCTGATCGTCGTTGGCACGATTTTAGAAGATCCGGAATACGGGAAAAAAATTATGGAATCCCTGTCCGGGAAAAGCTGGGCCAAATATCTGGAGAACGCTACACGCGAGCAGATTCGGCAAGTGTACATAGAATCGGATGTCATCGTCAATTGTTCACTCTCTGAGAGCGAGAGCAATGCGATTATCGAGGCTATGATTCTCGGCAAAACTCTACTTGCGTCTGACATCGACCCCAATGCCGCCTTGATAGGATCTGCGGGCGTGACGTATCGCGCCGGCGACGCGGACGACTTTTTCAGGAAGGCCAAGGCACTCGCCGAGGGAAAGAAAGACGCTTTCGGCGACCTTGCCAAACAAGCGATTCTCCGCAAGCTCAATCCGTTAGAGGCGGAAGATTACGTGAGAGTCTATGAGCACGCCGCTTCCGAACATCTTGGGCGCTAAAGGATGTGCCCGCCATCTATCGGCTCGTCCCACCGCTTGATGAGGGCGAAACAAAGATGTTTCTGATGCTTCTGTGAAAAGCAGCATGAGCTAACTTTCCCCACCGGCAATCCCTTGACCGTTACAATCTCAGGAACCTTCTCGTAGAGGATTCTGATAAGTTTTCGCGCCGGCTTGATCTTCTCGCCCCTCGCCATCACTTCCTGCCCGAGATAGCATCCTTTGGTGAAGGAAATCGCGTGTATGCCTAAGTCAAGGAACATCTCATGGTTAAAATCTATCCCCTGTTTGGGGATGTTGTTTTCAATCCGCATCCGTTCATATTCTTCTTCTGAAACTTCTCCTTCAGAAGGCATTTTTTCCAAAAGGGTCACATATCCGATGGGCTGAGGAAAACGCAGCGTTCCCAGTTCGCCTTCAAAAACCTGGACAACGGGCTGATGCAGCATCTCAACCCTGACCGAAGCTTGCGAAGCGTAAGGTTTGAGGTGCTTCAAAAGGCCAAGGGCGGCAGACTCTTCGACAAGAATATACAAATGAGCCCCGGCAAGCAATTGTTCGACGAGAGCCACGACTTTTCCAAATCGGTCGAGAAAGGCGTTCTGGGGAGCGTCAAGCGTGTTACACGTGAATGCGTTCGCGAACTCCCTGGGCATGCGCAGCGTGGCTTTCGTGAGCTGTTTCCATCTCATTTCCTTGCCTCGCTGATGGCGCGCTCGATTTCGGAATCAGGGGACTGCTTTTCGAGGATTTTCTTCAGCTTATCTCCCGTATCCTCCTCTTTTCTCTTGATTGGTGGGGGAGTGTGCTCCACGACAAAAAACTCGTCGCGCAGTTTCGACTTGATCGCTTCCAAGTCCGGCTTCTGCGCCAAGGGCTTCCACGAGAGCAAAAGCCCGTCATCCTGCCACCGGGGAAGGAGATGCAGCCTGAAGCCAGAATCGTTGTCCTCGCTTTCGCCGGTATGCAGAATTAAATTCGTGCCGTGCGCCTGCAGGCTTTCAAACAAGATAGAGGAGGCGTACGAAGCCACCGTGAACAGTCGCCGCGATGCATTCTCGTCAAGCTGGTCGAACTCCTTACCCGGAATGCTGAGCACGACATGGCCCTTTCCCCAGGGATTGTCCGGAGCAGAGCCCTGCACGAGATCATCTTCATAGGTCTCGCTCGTTTTCACGCTTCCTCCCGGATTCCTGGAGAAATGCTCGGTCATGACAGCGTTGAGGCTCTTCCAGAATCCGGAAAGATCCGTCTTTTGGCCCTTGCCGCCGCTCAAGGAGAGCCCGTCCCAGCGTTCCCGGGGGAAGAGGTGCATCAGGAAGTGCGGGCTCTGCTGGCCCGCGGCGCCGCCGTTCGCGATGAATGCTGTGGCTCCAGGCACGACCATCGCTGTTTTCAGGGATTTCACCAGCGTAGGGAGCTTTCCGAAGAGGTGAGCGAAAGTCTCCGGCGGAAGGAACGACAGGATAGGATAATGTTCCAGCGGCATGAAGAGCGCGTGCCCCTTGACAGCCGGGTTGATGTCCAGCATCCCGGTCATCACGGCGTCCTTGTAGATGGGAAAGCTCTTCATCTCTCCCGCGATGATCTTGCAGAACACGCAGTGCTTCTTCTGCTCCTCGAGCTGCGCCTGGACTTCCGGCGAGAGTGCCATACGGAAAGGAAGGAAACTTCCTTTAAATACTTCACCATTAGGTTTTTGACTAACCCAAACTTATTTATACTTGCGCCCATTTCGTTTGATATGCTTGTAGTCATCCATTTCGGTTCTCAAGTCGCTCACCTCATCGCCCGTCGCGTCCGCCAGCTGGGCGTGTATTCTGAGATCCTCCCACACGACGTGTCCGCAGAGGCTATCATGAAGCTGCGGCCAAGGGGCATTATCCTTTCAGGCGGGCCCGCTTCTGTTTACGAGGAGGGGTCGCCGCAGGTGGATCCCGGGATCTTCTCCCTCGGCATCCCTATCTTGGGGATCTGCTATGGCATGCAGCTGATCGGCCAGCAATTCGGCAAGGTGGAAAACAAGCCCATCAAGGAATTCGGGAAGGCCTTGCTGCGGGTGAAACAAGCGAAGGGCGTCTTCAAGGGGCTCAAGAGGGCAGAGCAGGTCTGGATGAGCCACGGCGACTCTGTCACGGAGCTGAAAGGCTTCGAGCTTTTGGGGAGCACGAAGAACTGTCCGGTCGCGGCTGTCGCGAACGAAGCAAAGCGCATCTATGGGGTGCAGTTCCATCCTGAAGTTGTCCATACGCTTCCCGGACGGAAGATCCTGGAGAACTTTGTCTTCGGCATCTGCAATGCGGAAAAAGATTTCAACATCGCTGACATGCGCAAGACGCTGGTGCAGGAAATCCGCAATACGGTCAGGTCGAAGGCCGTCTTGATGGCCATCTCAGGCGGGGTGGATTCCACGGTTGCCGCCACGCTGATCCAGGAGGCTATAGGAAATAAATTGCATTGCGTCTTCATCGACCATGGCTTCATCAGGAACGGCGAGAAAGAGGAGGTCGATGCCGCGTATCAGAAGCTCTTCAAGAATTATCATTCCGTCGATGCTTCCGAAATCTTCCTCAGGAAGCTTGAAGGAGTTTCTGACCCGGAGCAGAAGCGCAGGATCATCGGCCATACCTTCATTGAGGTCTTTGAGAAAAAAGCAAAGGAGCTGGAGAAGCAGCACCCGGACATCGCGTTCCTGGGCCAGGGCACCATCTATCCGGACAGGATCGAGTCAGCGCAGCCGTCCAAGACCGCGTCGAAAATAAAGAGCCACCATAATGTCACGCTGCCTGAGAAGATGCATTTGAAAGTGATCGAGCCGCTTAAGGATTTCTACAAGGATGACGTGCGCGCGCTTGGAAAGCAGCTTAATATCCCGCCCGCGATTCTGCAGCGCCATCCCTTCCCCGGCCCCGGGCTGGCCATCCGCATCCTCGGCGAAATCACGCGCGAAAAGCTCGCTTTGCTGAAGAAAGCTGATTCCATTTTCATCGAAGAGCTCAAGAAAGCGGGAGCTTATGACAAAGTGTGGCAGGCGCTGACCGCCATCTTCCCGGTGAAGAGCGTCGGCGTCATGGGCGACGCGCGTACGTATCAATACATCGTCAGCCTCCGCGCTGTCACTTCCGTTGACGCCATGACCGCGGACTGGGCCAAGCTGCCGCATGCTCTGCTTGAGAAGATCTCGACGAGGATCGTGAATGAAGTGAAGGGCGTGAACAGGGTTGTCTACGACATCACCCAGAAGCCGCCCGGAACGATTGAGTATGAGTGAGTTGTTTCTATAATTAAGAACTTTCTATAAAGCCAAATCAAACACGCTTATCTAACCCAGAAAATAAAATAATGGACGTGTATAATAGGCCAGAAAATAAAACCGCTGAGAGAATCCATATAAGAAATGAGAGATTTTGCCCGAAGAAGAGGTATATTTTAGATCTAAGAAATGAGTAACTCGAGGAAGTGATGTAGACGGAGATAAAACTCGATAACCCTATTCCCCAATAAGGATGTGATTTAGGTAACTCTGCCTTAATCAATATTAGTTTTAGTATGACAAAAAAGAGGAGAGCAGAGTATAAAGCAATAAGTAATCCCATTGTTAGGAAGTAAGAGATTGGTTCTTCAAGGTTTGCCGGATTTATTAAAACTATGCTGAGTATACTTAAAACGTAAGCGAGGTAAGAAGAAAAATAGAGAGTAAGTGCCTGCCTCAGTGCCGTTTTCATCTCTTCTCAATCTTCTTCTTTGCGATGAGGATGAGCATGTAGGCAACGATGAGCACCGCGGCCATGCCGAAGGCGAGGAAGATCAGGCTCAGCACCGGCATCCGGGTAACGAACTCGCCGCCGAAATACGTCTTGATGTAGATGAGCGGCGCAACTCCGAGCGCCGTGGCGATGACCGCGCTCCGCATGCGCATCGCAGTCAGGCCGGCGAGATAGCCGAAGATGTCAGACGAGGTTAAGGGGTTCACGCGGAGGAAGAAGAGCGCGTACGCGCCATATTTCTCCGTAAACGCATTGAATCTCTGCTGGTGCTTGGGGTCGATGTGCTCCTCGATGATGGCCCGGCCGTAATTCTTCGCGAGAAGGAAGGAGATCGCGGTGCCGATGATGTTGCCGAGCACCGCGAGCGTGCCGCCCCAGAACCAGCCGAACACCGCGCCGCCGGCGATGTCCAGCACCAGGGGGGAAAGCGGCGCGAGGATCACCTCCACCGCAACCAAAATCACGAACACGATGGCCGCATACGCCCCGAACCTTTGCAGGAACCCGACAACAGCGTCCATGTCGGTGTGCACAATGGAGTACATCACCCCTTTCTGCACGTAAGAATAGGCCACCCAGGCGAAAAGGGCAAGGAGCAGCACAACGAGCACCCAATGCCGCTTCGCGTGCTTCACTCCTTCATCAATATGCCCCTTCACCCGCTCCATGGCATCACGAGCGTGAAGTCGCTATAAAAATCTTTGTGAGCCCCGAAGAAACGTTTATATAACAACCCCCTCTTTTCCCGCATCTATGAGCTTCCAGAAGCCGAAAGGGACGCAGGATTTCAGCCCTGAGGACATGGCCGCGAGGAACAGGGTCTTCGAGATACTGAGAGGAGTGGCGCAGAGATATGGCTTCCGGGAAGTGAGCACGCCCGCCTTTGAGACGCTCGACCTTTTGACCAAGAAGGAGGGGGAAGAGATTAAGCAGCAGATCTTTGTCCTGGAGAAGAAAGGGAGCGAAGAGTATGGCCTCCGCTTCGACCTCACCGTGCCGCTTACACGAATGTTCTTGGAGAAGGAGAAAGAGCTCCCGAAGCCGGTCAAGTGGTTCTGCCTCGACAGGATGTGGAGATATGAGCGCCAGCAGAAAGGCAGGCAGCGCGAGTTCTACCAGTTCGACGCTGAACTTTTTGGTTCAGAGAGCATTTCAGCCGATGCCGAGGTCATTTCGCTCGCGATCGATTGCCTCAAGGAGCTGGGGCTTAATGAAAATGAGTTTTATGTGAAATTGAATAGCCGAATCTTGCTTCAGTCCTTGATCTCACCGTTGATTGGCAAGGCTAGTGTTGAGGACGTGATTGGTGTCATCGACAAGAAGGACAAGCTCCCTCCTGCAATCTTCCTTGAAGAGCTGGACAAATTAGGCGTCAAGGCCAAGGAGATAGCCGAGCTGATCTCCACCCCGCTCGAAAGAATCAAGCCAGCATCCAAGGAAGGGAGGGAAGAGCTTGACAGGATTAAGAGTTTGATGAATCTTTTAGGGAATAATAAAGGCCTCGTCCGATTCGATATCTCACTCACGAGAGGTCTCGCTTATTACACGGGCATTGTCTTTGAGGCCTTTGATGCGGAAGGCAAGTTCCGGGCGCTGCTCGGCGGCGGACGTTACGATAAGATGGTCGAGCAGTTCGGCGGCACTCCCACGCAGGCCACGGGCTTCGCGATGGGCTATTCCACGCTCTCCCTCCTTCTGGAAGAAAAGCAGAAATTCCCAAAACAAGAGAAAGGCATAGACTATTACGTCGCGCCTGTCTCAGAAAAGGAGATGCCTTCCGCCCTGGAGCTCGTTTCAGCGTTAAGGGAGAAGACGAGCGCGGAAACTGATGTGATGGGAAGAAACCTTAGCAACCAATTCAAGTACGCCTCAAGGATCGGCGCA
>JAGVXW010000009.1 GCA_018303575.1 Candidatus Woesearchaeota archaeon | reverse complement strand
CTCGAGGACGGCGACCGGTGCCTGGCACTGCGGAAAAGCGGAAAAAAGGTTGTTACTGTTGACTTGAGCCCGCTCTCGAGGACCGCAAGGACAGCGCATATTACTATTGTTGACAATATTGTCCGCTGTCTTCCTCTCCTCAACAAGGAGATTGAAAAATTGAAAAAGAAGAGTCAGATGGATACGTGGGAGTCGCTTCCTAAAAGATATAGCAATACTAAAATTCTGCTAGAAGCGGAACAAGCGCTGCGAACTGTTAAGGGATGAGGATGTAGGGCAGGATTTTTCTGAGATCTTTTCCTTCAATCACGATGCTGCTCGCTGTCCTCAACTGCTGGATGGGGCTGTTGAAGGCGATGGAGAGCCCCGCGGCCCGGGCGATGTGGACGTCATTGTGATGGTCGCCGACAAAGACGCACTGCGAGAGAGGGATGCTTTCCTTGGCGGCGATGTTTTTCAAGGCGATTGCCTTGCCTTCCATGTCAAACGGCGTGGGGTTGACGTCCGCGATCCGGCCCTTGTCGTCGAAAAAGAGCTCTGTAAGATGGACATGGTCGAAGATTTTTTTATGGTCAGGGATCAGGTGGTCGAGCACGACATTGACGGAGCCTGAGACGAGGGCGAGGCGCATGCCGGACTCCTTCAAGTGCTCCAGGACGAAGCGCGCGCCGGGCATCAGGCCTGTACGGCCGTCGACGCGAAAATAGTCGTGGAAAAGCTGCCAGCTGGAGGTCACATTATCCGCGAGGGTGCCGTCCAGGTCGAAACAGGCTAATTTGTAACGCATTTGGGCTTGGAAGAAGGTTTGAGTTAAATCTTTTGCGGAAAAAAAGGAAAAGGCGGGCGACGGGCATCCTCACTTCGTTCGGAGCCCTACTCAAGGAAACCTTTCGCCGCCCGCCACGGATGGGGCATACTCACTGGCGTTCGTAGGTTCTTGGCTACGCCTTCGAACCAACCCACGGCCGCGGCACCACGGCGGTCGCTGAGGGGTCTCCCCGAAGAGGACATTTTCGCAGAAAATGTCCGTCGACCGCCCTCTTCCTGAATTTGTTCCTTATGTTCAATAATCGAGGGGAAGGTTTTAAAAGAGCCGGAAGGCACCTCCCCGTATGGCTGTCCACCGTTTCGATGCGACGATCAGGGAGATACAAACACTGACGCCGAGCGTGAAGCATTATACCCTTCTCGCTCCATCTGAGTTCAGCTTCAAGCCGGGCCAGTTCGTCGTGCTCTCGGTCCCCAACCCTTCGGGAAAGCTTGTCAAAAGGTCCTATTCCGTGGCCTCTGCTCCCAAGACTGGCGAGGCGTTCACGATCAAGGATGAGCGCAAACCCATCGTGCTTGTCGGCACGGGCACAGGGGTGGCCCCTTTCCGGAGCATGGTGGCTGATGTGCTGAGCCGGGGCTTTGGAAAGAAGATCCTGCTGCTCTGCGGCTATCGCTTCGAGGACGAAATCCTCTACGACAGGGAGTTCTCCCATCTCGCCAAACTGCACGGCAATTTTGACTATCATCCTGTCGTCAGCAGGCCCCGGCCCGGCTACAAGGGCGAGATCGGCAGGGTGCAGCAGCTCATCGAGGCGCACGCGAAAGACATGAACGCCGATTTTTACCTGTGCGGGCTGACGGAGATGATTGAGGACGTGAAGAAGCTGCTTGAGGCGAAAGGCGCAAAACGGATTTTCTTTGAGAGGTATGATTAAAAGAAAAAATTAAGCAAGCCGCTTCTCGACTTCCTTCCAGTTCACGACTTCCCACCAGACTGCAACGTAATCTGCCTTTCTCCACTGGTGCTTTAAATAAAAACTATGTTCCCACAGATCCAACCCAAGAATCGGCGTCTTTGCGTCGGAGAGCGGCGAGTCCTGGTTCGCTGTGCTCGTGATCTCCAGCTTTCCCTTGTTCGAGACGAGCCACGCCCAGCCGGAGCCGAAGCGCCCCAGGGCGGCGGCGGTGAACTGCTCCTTGAACCTGTCGAAGCCGCCGAAGTCCTTTGCGATGGCGTCAGCGACCTTTCCGGTCGGCGAGCCGCCTCCGACCGGCGACATCATCTTCCAGAACATCCGGTGATTGGAGTGGCCGCCGCCGTGATTTCTCACCGCGGTGCGGATATTCTCGGGCACTTCGCTCAGCTTCTTCAGAATTTCGTCGACATCCATCTTCTCATATTTCGTGCCCTTCACCGCGTCGTTGAGCTTCTGCACATAGGTCGCGTGGTGCTTCGTGTAGTGGATCTCCATGGTCTTGGCGTCGATGTGCGGCTCCAAGGCGTCATAGGCATAGTCTAACTTAGGAAGTTCGTGCATGTGTGTTCACCTTTTTTAGGGGATTTGGGGAAGAGGGCAGACGGACAATCCGCGAGATTGTCCTGGCGACACCCCGAAGGAGGCCTCCCCCGTCGCCCTGCCCTTAACGAATCTTGAAACGTATTATCCAAAACTATGCCCGCAGCCGCAGCTCTTCTTCGCGTTCGGGTTGTCGATCTTGAAGCCGGACTGCTGGAGCGTCTCGACGTAGTCGATGTGCGCGCCGTTGAGTTTCGCGAGGGAGCGCCTGTCGACGAGGACCTTGAGGCCGGACTTGTCGAACTCGATGTCGTCCTCCATCTTCTGGTCATCGAACTGCATGACGTAGGAGAAGCCGGAGCAGCCGCCGGGCGCGACGCCGACGCGGAAGAAGAGCTCCTTGGGCGCTTTCTCGGTCTCCTTCGCGAGGACTTCCTTGACTTTGCCGATGGCCTTCTCGGTGATTGTGATGTCTGCCTTGCTCAGGTCGGCTTCTTCCGCGGCCTCGGGGTTCTTCGCCACCTTGTTGGCCTCATCAATCATTTCCTTGATGGTTGCCTCATCCATGCCGTGGCCCAGCGCACCCTGCTCGACGGTCTCGAACGGGGAGACGTGGCAGCCGACGCAGTGCAGGCCGTAGGCCGTGAGGACTTCGGCGGCCTCGGGATAGCGCTCGACGACCTCGCCGATGGGCATGTCCTTTGTGATCAAGATCTGTTCCTGCTTTTCCATTCTCCCGCCTGAGTTTATGATTGTTAATTCCTATATAAAGATTATGCAAATACATAGGCTTTGACCTTTTCCTAAAACTTTTGACTTTTTGAGCGCTCCAACTACTTTTCTATCAGAAACTGCAAGGCCTAGAAAAGCTTATTAACAAATAGCGTTTAAGAATATTATGCTAACTGAAAATGAGGTAGTCGATGCAGTTTGTAAATATCTAAAATCGGGGGGCTATTCAGACATATGTCATAAGAATACAAAAGAGCAAGGCATAGATATTGAAGCAACAAGCCCAGATGGTTCAAAACTTTACATAGAAGCCAAAGGTGAAACTTCTTCAAATCCCAATTCTAAAAGATCTGGTAAGGCATTTAATAATAATCAGGTGTTTGACCATATAGCAAAAGCTGTTTACACGGCATTAAAATTAAGAGAAAATACTCATGAAAAAATTGGAATTGCCTTGCCAGTTGAAGCAAACCACAAAAAGCACGTAAATTTTATTAGGCAAACTTTGAGAGATTTGGACATAAACCTATTTTGGGTTGATAATAATTCTAATGTAAAGCCTGAATAATGTTTCGAATAGAATTGCGGGTTTTTGGACAAAGCAGCAAATTTTGCAATACTGACTTTAACAATAGTTAGTAAAGGAAAGCAGTCAATATGCGACAATATTCCCATCCAAAAGATCGAACTGCACTTTGGCTTCCTTGAAGACGCGCTTGGCCTCCTTGGACGCGTGATACTCGTTCACGGCGACGACGCGCCTGATGCCGCAGTTGATGATCATCTTCGCGCAGGTGTACGGCCTGGCAAATTGCATTCTGCTCCGCGTGAGTCGTGCGGACGCAGTGATCGGAGGCGGAGCCGTCCTCGTTGAGCATCTTCTTCATCTCGTGGCCGGTCTCATCGCAGTGCGGAAGCCCGACCGGGGAGCCGACATAGCCGGTGACGAGAATCTGGTTGTTGCGGACGATGACGCAACCGGACTTGCCGCGGTCGCAGGTGGCCCTCGTGCCGACCTCGAGCATGATCTTCGTGAAATACTCGTCCCAGCTCGGGCGCTTGTGCTCCCCCATGGCAAGACGAAGTTTGCGAGGATATATAAAAGTATCTTGGCGACGCGTTACAAGTGCCGCTTGTAGATATTTTTCCTATGTCCAACGATTCTTACGATGAGAGCATGCTCTTAGTCCAGAATGTCCACGATTGCGCGATAGTCTCCGGAGCGTATCTTGTACCCGGGGTCACCAGCAAGCCTCACAAGAAAATGCCTAGGATTCTCCTTGGCTGAGTCAATCTTCCGAACTAACCGCTCTGCGACATCTCGGGGTAATGTCCTGAGGGCGCCGACCGCCTGCGGCCTCCACCGGATGGAGTAAGACATCAGGTAAACTCCTTTATGACCTCATCGTGGTTTACATAGCCGGAAAGAGGCTCTTTTCGCGCTTCTTTCAACTCTTTTTTGGCTGAGGCGCTCAATTCAAATTCTTCATCAAGAATAGAGGTAATCTTGCGTAACTCCGCCTTAATCTCGACAATGTCCGCACTCATTTTCTCCAACGTTATTTCTACCATCGCATAAGGGGAGTGGGTAAATTTCTATTTAAATCTATCTAGAAGAAATAGCATTTAGCTCACTACGTTCCGTCAAAGTTTACGATTCAGATGATTTTGAAGAACTCCAGCGCCTGCTTCAGGAGGATAACCGCAAAGACGAGCAGGGCGAGGCCGAGGGTCTTGACCGTATACAGATAAGATTTGCTCTTCAGGAACGAGCGCGATTTCTCGACGAGAAGCGCGATGACTATTTTCGAGCCCACCAGACAGCCGAGAAAGGAGGCGATGAAGGCAATGAGCGCGAAGACGCTGATGCCCAGGGCTTTTATCATAAGCGGGCCGCCTATGGAGACCCAGAAAAGATAGGGATGGGGGCTGAGCGCGTTGGTGAGGATGCCCTTCCGGAGCGCATGCTCGCCTGACGCCTTGACTTCAACCTTCAGTTCCCTCATGGCGACGCTTTCATACCCAAGATAAGCGAGAAAGCAGGCGCCGAAGAGGGAGATGCCGCCGAGCAAAAGATCGAGATTGGAGAGCCTCGACAGGAGGAAGAGGCTGAGGAGCAGGATGGGACCATCTGTTATGAGCGGTGAAAGCGCGACCTTTATCCCGGCGACCCGGTTATGCTTGAGCGTCTCGGAAATGACGATCGCCAGCAGCGGCCCAGGAGAGACTCCCGCCGAAAGGCCCAGGACAACGGCTGACACGACGAGGGAAAAGAGCTCTGACATGCTCCCTTTCCTCAAAGGCGGTTATATAAGCATTTTGGCGAAAAGTACAGTGGCCTACGAATATCCCCCTTACCTAGGGCCGCTCATAGACATTTTTCCTATGGCCAATCAGGGTCACGCGGATCTTCTTCTCGTGCTCTTCAATATCCGCTATCACCCTATAATCGCCGCACCTCATCCTGTAATCCCGCCTTCCTGCCAAACGCATGAAGAAATGATGCGGATCCTCTTTTGCCGACAGGATTTTGCCCCAAATCCTTCTTGCGATCTCTCTCGGCAACTTCTTGAGAAATGAAACAGCATCGGGGTCCAGCTCAAGTACATACATCAGAACCCCAGCCTCTTTCTTGCCTCTTCTTCCGTAAGGAAGTCCCCCGCCTTCATGCGTTTGCGAGCATTTTCGATGGCGATGATCGCTTCTTTGCTTAATGCCGGCTCCGTCTTCGCCTTTTTGGCGATGTAGATCACCTTTCTGATAACTTCGTCATAGCTTTCGTTCTTATACTCGCGAAACTGGTCCAGTTGGGACTTCGTCTCCTTCTGCAGCTTGATAGTCGTGGCTTCCATATGCTCACCGTATACTATAGTATACTGAGGTATACTTAAATGTTTCGGTGCTTCTGGCGCCATGGAGAGACGAAAGAAAGGAGGCTTATTATGCCTATACTCAAGAAAAAAAATAATTGTACCGGAGTTGTTCTTTCGTAATAATAGCAAATCGCATAAGTAATTGAACTTTTTGTCTGCGATTTGCCATTCTAGCGAATCCTCGAACGTAAGGAGAGGTTCCGAACGGAGTGAGGTATCTCACAAATGCTCAATAAATAATGAGATTCACTATAAGCAAAAGATATTATCTGTCTAATAATTTATGTCTATTGCTATATGCCAGAAAAATCCGGAAAGTTTTCGGGAAATGCTCCCCGTTTTCGAAAAACATAAATAGCCCAGAGTCTGGAAGTGCCTAGGGGAAATATGGCTTTAATGCAGTCGAACATGCAGCTGGAGAAGGGTGCCAAGGCGCCTGGCTTTTCCTTAAGGAATGTTGTGGATGACAAAGTTGTGAAATTGTCCGACTTCAACGGAAAACCGGTGCTCGTCATCTTCATGTGCAACCATTGCCCATATGTGAAGCCGAAGCTTGAGGAAATCGGCAGGCTGGGAAAAGAGTATCTGGGCAAGGTGGCGGTTGTGGGCATCTCATCGAACGACCCGAAGACCGTGGCCGAGGATGGGCCTGAGGAGATGAAGAAGGTGGCTGCGAAATTCGGTTTGAGATACTATCTTTTTGACGAGGCGCAGGAGGCGGCGCGGGCCTATGGGGCGACCTGCACTCCCGACCCCTTCTTGTTCGACAAGGAGCATACGCTTGTGTTCCACGGCAGGCTCAATGACGCCCTGAACCCGGATGACACGCCGAAAAAACATGTGATGCGCGAGAAGATCGACGCGATGCTCGCCGGGAAGAAAATCGATGAATGGTTCCTTCCAAGCATGGGATGCAGCATCAAATGGAAAACAATGATTTAAAAGAAATGCGCTTCACACATCATGACGAGAAAGGATATGAACCATTCACACTCGTGGAATACAGGAGCATGAACTGATGAAACTGACACCCCTGATGACGGCGCTGGCGCTCTGCGCTCTTCTTGTGCTCGCAGCTGGAGGCGGGGGAGGGGGAGGAGGAAGCTCACGATCTCCGCCTGCGCCACCTCCGGAGCCGCCGAAGCCAGACTGCGAGAGCATGGCCGGGATGCAGGAACGCGTGCAATGCAGGCTGGAGCAAAATCTTGAGAACAAGGGGCTTCCCGAAGCGTGCCGCGGATTGGCGAACGAGCGGAGCTGCCAGGATCTCTATGACCGGAGCCTGCCCTGCTACGGCCAGTCAGACCTGAATGAGGACCGGTGCCTGCGCGGGGTTTCTGGACTGAGCAAGAGTCAGGGGAAGCAAGAAATCAGGCAGTATCTTGTGCTTTTGCTCTATGAGCTCGAGGAACGCGTAGAGGAGCGATATGAAGAGGGCAAGATATCTTCGAAGAACGCTGCCCTGCTCATCACACGAATCACGGAGTTGAAGAGAAAGGTGCTGACAAATGAAAGCAAGGAGAAACTTGAACCGGCGTTGGCGGCGCTGAAGCAAGATTGGAAGAGGCTGATGGCATGAGAGATGCACTTCTTGGAATCTTGGTTGTCGCACTCCTCATCGCCGCATGCGCACAACAGGCGCAAGTTAGAGCGCCTAATCCGGCACAACAAAGTGAGACGACTGACGGAAATCCCATGGCCGCTCCAGACTCGGCCCCTCCTGTGGATACTGCTCCTGCCGCCTCTCCTCTCGCTCAGGAACGCACTCTGGATTCTGACGACGACGTGTTCAGGGCGATTGATGACGCGATGGCGGAGAGCTAGAGGACATCACATTACATTGCCACGGATTTCGATCCAAGAAAAAAAATAGAGTTTATTCCGCCTTCACTTTCGGCAGGGGAAGCGGGCTCGGCAGGTTGACATCCTGGCTCAGGATGAGCGCCTCGACGTTGCACTTGGCGAGCACGTTGTTCAGGACAGCGGTCATCACGTCCTTCTCGACCTTCTTGCTCTTCTTCCAGTCGTCAAGCACTTTCTCGATGCTCTTGGCCTCCTGGAGGAAGAGCACCTCGCCGCCCAGAAGAATATTGCCCACCTTGGGCTCAAATGTCGTGGTGAACTCGAAGACGAAGCGCACGGCCTTCTGCTTGGACGCCCCGATCGCAAGATCGGTCTCGACGACATCCTTGATGGCCACATTGCTGCTGACGTTGATCTTGCCGCTGGCGCTCGACTTGCGCTCGACGTTGATCTTCGTGAAATTGAACCCGACAATCGTCATGCTTTCGCCTCCGAATGGTGCAAGGGGCGCCGGGACGTTTTTAAAGCTTTTGTTATGTTGCGAAGATGGGGGAAGAATTAAATAGAGGAAACCGGAAAAACCCGTCATGAAAGCAAGCGCGCTGGCTCTTCTGCTCATGGGCGCGATGATTATCGCGGGATGCCAGACTCCAGAGTTGGCTATTCAGACAGAGCCGGCCGCACCGCAGGAAATTTCCCCAACAGCGGCTGAAAATGAAGCGCCTTCTGGACAGACGGAACTTGAGAGCATTTACCTTGGCCTCCGGCAGGAGATGAACATCATCCGGGAGGGCGGCGAAGTGAGCCCTGAGCGCTACCAGGAAATCCTCCTCCTCTTCGAGAAGCTTTCCAATGAAGGATATGATGCGACAAAGGTGCGCGCCCTCAAGGAAACGTTTGTGCGCACCGTGAAGCTACCTGATCAGACGCCCAGCCAGGAGGCGCCAGCGCAATCCTGCGCCAGCAACAGGAACCCTGTCTTCACGAGCCACATCACGGATGTCGACAAAATCGCGAATGTCGTGACGCCGCCGGTCATCATTGCTGGAAGCCTCAAGACGCACAGCTATGTTGAGACGCAGAAGCAGCGCGTTCCGGTGTATGCGCCGGCTGACATGACGCTCGTCACAGGCGCGTTTTATACTGCAGGCCCCTATTGGCTCGGATTTGAGGTGACGTGTGAAATCACGCTGCGCTTTGCACATATCACGGAGCCGCTCCAGGAAATCAAGGATCTGTTCCCGGACACTCCTTCGCAGGATTCACGGGACCAGCAGCTCAAGGGCACGATAGCGTTCAAGGCGGGAGACCTCATCGGCTACACCACCGGAACGTCGCAGGCGGGCAACTGGGATTTCGGGGTGTATGATTCCGGCTCCAGCAACAGATACGCTGGCAGCGCGGAGTGGGGGAATAGCTGGGTCTATACCACCGCTGTCTGCCCGTATGACTTCTTTTCTCCTGAACTGAAGCAAGTCTATGTGGGAAAATACAACAAGCAAGTCTATTCAAGCATGCAAAGGGACGGGCCTACGTTCTGCCAATGAATGTTGGGAGAGATACATTATAGCGCCGAAGCAGGCGGGGCGACGGCTTTTCTCCGGGAAAAGCCTACTCGGGAACATACTCACTTGCGTTCGTAGGTTCGCGTTGCCGCGAACAATCCCTCGCCGCACGCCAAGGCCGGCGCTGGAGGAGACTGCTATACCCAAAAAGAGGGCAAAAGCTTTATAATAAAGGGGAGCACTCTCCGGTGGCATCTATGGTCAACGCAGAACCCCTCAGACTCAAAGTCGCGGAAGCCATCCAGGACGACGTCAACAAGGGCATCGTCCGGATTGACACGAGCTACATGCAGCGCGCGGGCGTCAGGCCGGGCGACATCGTGGACATCCAAGGCGGGAAGCATACGGTGGCGATCGCGGACCGCGCGTATCCGGGAGACATCGGGCTGAACATCATCCGCATGGACGGCATCATCCGGCGCAACGGAAAGGCGAGTGTCGGCGAGCTGGTCGCGGTGAAGAAGGCCGAAGTGAAGGAGGCCAAAAAAGTCGTGATTGCGCCGGCCAAGCGGGGGATCCTGGTCAGGGCCGCGCCGGAGATCTTCAAGCAGGGTCTGTTGGGGAGGGCGGTAGTGAAGGGCGACATCGTGGCGATCGGCGGCACGAAACGCAGGCGCACCAGCGTACAGGACAACCCGTTCTTCGACGACGTCTTCAACATCCTCGACGAGAGCATGCTCGGGTTCGGCTTCGGGGACCTGAAGTTCCTCGTGGCGGACACCAACCCCAAGGCGGCGGTGATCATCACCGACGAGACGCAGGTGGAGTTCAACCCCGAGGCGGTGGAAGTCGATGAAACCGAGGCCCTGACGGAGATCGCTTATGAGGATATCGGTGGCCTGGACGAGGAGATCACCAAAGTGCGGGAGATGGTGGAGCTGCCTCTGAAGCATCCTGAAGTCTTTGAGAGGCTGGGCATCGAGCCGCCGAAAGGGGTGCTGCTGCACGGGCCTCCGGGAACAGGCAAGACGCTGCTGGCGAAGGCGGTGGCGAATGAGACGAACTCGCATTTCCTGGTCATCAACGGGCCTGAGATCATGTGCGTGGGTGAGGATACACCCATCTTTACGAATCCTCGCGGCTACAAAAAGATCAAGGATATCTTCCAGGCGGCGAAAGGGAAGAAAATTAGCGAAGGAAGGATAGAAGCCATCAAGTTGGATGAGCCGGTGAAGAGCTTTGGCTTCCATGAAAACAAACTGACAAAGGTCAAGATCACCCATGTCGCGAAATTGAAGGCGCCGACGTATGCTCTTGAGTTCAGCGACGGCAATACGCTTGAGACATCGCACAACCAGCCTTTTTTAGTTTATAATAATGGTCAGCTCATCTGGAAGCGCGTCGAGGAGCTTTCCGAAGGGATGTTCGTCGCGCGGGTAAACAAACTCGCCCTGCCGGAGGAGAGCCAAAAGCTCGTCCTTCCGAAGGGGGCCATCAAGAAGGCAGGAAGATACTGCCTCAAGAGCAAAAATATCTCAAGAAGCGCGTTCGTCGCGCTTCCGGCAAGAACAAGTCCGGAGCTTCTTGAGTTTGTCGGACTGCTTGTCGCGGAAGGCAACATCTCCAAGGAAGGCGACGCCATCACGTTCTGCAATCTTGACAAGGCGCTGAGGGATCGCTACACAGGGCTCCTAAAGGGGCTGTTTAGAATTTCCACAGCGAAAGAATACAAGGACGGAAGGATTGTCGTCTATTCCAAAACACTTTCCGCATTCCTCGAGCAGTTCGGCCTCTTTGCGGGAAAGAAGAGGCTTGAGATTCCCGGATATTTCTACACGCTGCCGCCAGAAGAGATCGCGGCGTTCATCCGAGGATACTTTGATGGGGATGGCACGGTCGCCCTGGCGAAGATGGAAGGATATGAATATCCCACGCCCAAGCTGTATAGCCTATCAAGAGAATTTCTCCAACAAATGCAGTCCTTGCTGATACTCAAGCTCGGGATAGCGACGACGCTCGCGAGACATCCGACGCCCAAAGGAGAGATGCAGGCCCTGGTCGTGAGGGGGAGTGAGGGGCGGCGCCTTTTCTGGGAAAGGGTCGGCTCGGCCGCGCCTGAAAAGGCGAGACGGCTCGCGCTGATTGCGCATGCGAAACGAAAAAAGGAGTTCGCCAACATCCCGACGCCAAAGCTCCTTCTGCAGGAACTCTGCTCCAGGGTGCCCTACGAAAAATATCGGAACAACGATTCTTACGTCTATGGGCATGGCGATTTCACCAGGCACGCTTATCAGAAATTATATGGAATCGTATCGGACGCGAAGGCGCTGACTCCTTCCCTTCAAGCTGAGCATGACACGCTCATGCGCGACGATCTCGCGTGGGAGAAGATCACGTCGAAAAGATTTGTCGGCGAGAAGGAGCTCTACGACTTCACCGTTGACAAAGATAATTTCATGGGAGGGCCGTTGCTGCTGCTCCATAACAGCAAGTTCTACGGCCAATCCCTCCCCTATGAAGAAAAGATTCTTGTCTCCGAGAAAGGACTCCTCAAACGAATGCCCATCGGCGAGGTGGTCGAGAGCGGCAAGGAAGGAAGAGAGGTAGTGTGCTTCGACAAAGAAGGCAAAATCGTAGTATCCAAGATTACGGGGCTCATCAAGCATCAGGCCGCCTCCAAAATGCTTAAGGTCACGACACGCAGCGGAAGGCAGATCAGAGTCACAGGCGATCACTCGCTCTTCACCTTAGGAAAACAGGGGATAGAGAGCGTCCCAACCTCAAGCCTTATCGCGGGCCGCTCTTTTGTGGCGGTGCCGAAAAAAATCCCCTTTGCCAGCCGGCCAATAGAGAGCATTGACCTTCTTGACGCGCTTAAGGACGAGGATCATGGCCTGCGCGTTCGAGGGGTGCAGCAGTACATCCGTGACGCAATCGCTGCGCTCGGGCATGACAAGGCAGCAGAGATTCTACGCGTGAAGCCGAAATATCTCTACGATATGCTCTCCAAGAACGTGGGGATTCGGGTCAAGAGCTTCCTTGAGCTCATGCAGAGGGCGAAGATACCCTTACAGAAGGAGGAAATCTCGATTTTCACCAAGGGGAAAAGCCTGCCCTCTCAATTAAGGATAACGGAGGATCTCTGCGCGTTTTTTGGCCTTTGGATGGCTGAAGGATCCTACACGACCAAGAATGAGGTCCGGCTCAGCATCCACCAAGACGAGGAGAAAACAATCCGGGAACTCTGCGAGCGGCTCTTTGGGGGCGTACTGCTCTATCATAAGCCCGAGTCGAAGGGATTGGACATCTTCATCTGCTCCGGCGTGTTGGGAATCCTCATGAGGGACGTCCTCGGATTCAAAAGCGGCGCAAGAAAGAAGAGCGTGCCGCAATTTGCCTACAACCTCAGTCGGGAGAACCTTTCCGCATTCCTCAGAGGATATTTCTCAGGAGACGGCTCCGTCAATACCGTCGCGCCTGCGCCAGAAGTTGAGGCCGATACGGAGAGCCCTGCGCTTGCCGACGATCTGGCTTATTTATTGCTCTGCTTCGGCATTGTCGCGAAAACGTACTTACGGAAAGACCGGCCTCAAAGAAGGATCTGCTTCGCGGATTATGAGAATCTCGACCGTTTCCGTGAAATCGGCTTCTTCGACGCCGGGAGGAACCGGGTTATTTACGATTATCTCCTGAACGCGGGAGTGTCGCGCAGAGACCGGATTCCAATTGTGGGGGAAATCAAGGAGATTGTAGCCTCCCATTTCAGGGAATGGAAGGATCAAGCATCGATCGGAAGGAACATCCTGCAGCGGCTCGAGCATCCGGCGCTGCAACAGCTTTTATCAAACGACATCTATTGGGATAAAGTCATGAAGATTGAAGAAGATGGGCCCTGCGAGCATGTCTATGACATCTCAGTGGAGCCGTGCCAAAACTTCATCGCCGGCACAGGAGGAATCTTCGCGCACAACAGCGAAGAAAACTTACGCAAGAAATTCGAGGAGGCGGAAAAGAACGCCCCTTCCATCATCTTCATCGACGAGATCGACGCGATCGCGTCGAAACGGGAAGAGACGAAAGGGGAAGTTGAAAGGAGGGTTGTGGCGCAGCTGCTCGCGCTCATGGACGGGCTGAAGAGCCGCGGCAAGGTTGTTGTGATAGCGGCGACGAACGTCCCCAACATTTTGGATCCCGCTCTGCGCAGGCCGGGAAGGTTCGACCGCGAGATCGAGATCGGGGTGCCAAGCAAGGAAGGCCGGCTGAACATCCTCAAGATCCATACCAGAGGAATGCCGCTGTACAGCGTGAGCACGGCCATCGACGAGCTGAAGGACGGCTCTGACCCCTACCGGAACGCGCTCTTAGCGCTCGCTGACGTCGTGAACAAGTACATGGCCAAGAAGGATCTTGAAGCGACGATCCAGAAATTCCTCAAGGACCATCCGGACAAGAACACGCTCTTCAAGGACCTGTCTTCGGACAAGCTCTACGCGCTCGTCAGACAAGTATTTTCGAACCCCCATATCGTCGATCTCGGGGACATCGCGAACATCACGCACGGCTTTGTGGGGGCTGATCTCGCGGCGCTGGCCAAGGAAAGCGCCATGATCGTGCTCCGGCGCGTGCTGCCTGAGCTGAAGCTGCAGGAAGAGGAGGCCATCCCCAAGGAACTGCTTGAGCAGCTGCGGCTGACGAGCCAGGACTTCCGGGACGCGCTCAAGGTGGTGAGACCGAGCGCGCTGCGCGAAGTGCTCATCGACATTCCAAATATCCATTGGATCGACATCGGCGGGCTGGAGGGCGTGAAGCAGGAGCTGCAGGAAGCCGTTGAATGGCCGCTCAAAATGCCCGAGGCCTTCAAGCGGATGGGCATCCGGCCTCCGAAAGGGGTGCTGATGTACGGCGCGCCCGGAACTGGAAAGACGCTTTTGGCGAAGGCTGTTGCGACGGAAAGCGAGAGCAATTTCATCCTGGTCAAAGGGCCGGAATTGCTGTCCAAATGGGTCGGGGAGAGCGAGAAGGCAGTGCGGGAAGTGTTCAAGAAGGCGCGGCAGACCTCGCCGACGATCATCTTCTTCGACGAGGTGGACGCGCTGGCGCCGCGCAGAGGGGTGGGCGGGGAGAACCATGTCTCTGAACGCGTTGTGAACCAGCTGCTGACTGAGATCGACGGCCTGGAAGAGATGCATGACGTAGTGATCATCGCGGCCACGAACAGGCCGGACATCGTGGACACCGCGCTGCTTCGGCCGGGAAGGTTTGACAGAGTCATCCATGTGCCGGCGCCGGACGTGCGAAGCAGGCTGGAGATTTTCAAGGTGCACACGAAGCAGATGCCTATCAAGATCACGGATGAGGAACATGAAACCCTTTCCAAATTCGAGCCCTCCCATAAAGCTGAAAGCCCTGACCTTACCAAAAAGATGGCTCGGGATGAGGCGATTCCTTCAACGATTAAACCCGCAAGGACGAAAACGAAACCAGCCGTGGCTAATGGAACAACTGAACGCTTGCTCCGCTACCTCGCCTCCAAGACCGAGGGATATGCGGGCGCGGACATCGAATCTGTCTGCAGGGAGGCAGCCATCCTCGCTCTCCGGGAGGACAGCAGCGCAAATTTTTTGACGCTGAAACACTTCGAGGCGGCGCTGGAGAAAGTCGCGCCTTCCGTGACTCCCGACATTGAGAAGGCCTATTCCGACTTGCAGATGCACTTCAGCTCAGCGCGGGCGAAGCAGATGAAGGAAGAGATGCCGAGCTATATGGGATGAT
>JAGVXW010000027.1 GCA_018303575.1 Candidatus Woesearchaeota archaeon | reverse complement strand
AGACGACGGTTGAAACGATGATAACCTTCTCTTTTATTTTGGAGCAATTCAAGCTCTTAGCAAAAATTAACGCGAAGCAAGCTCAATCGTCGCTGAGCTTATACACCCAATGAATTTGGCAATTGCCTCTAAGAAAATAAGGAGGGTTACGCGAAAGATTTTCGCCTTTTTCGCCGATAGATTTTTATAATTCCCCTCTTTATTGCACGCTATGGTTTCCGAAGATGCAATTATGAATCGGCTTGACCGCATCGAGCGTGCGGTCGGAGAAGTCAGAAAGCAGTTGGCAGATTCGTCGATGAGTGAAGAGGATTATGCCGCTCTTCTGGCCTATCGGGAGGAAAAGAAGGCTGGAAAGCTCCATTCTCACAAGGATGTCAAGAAAACGCTGGGATTCTGATGTTTGAAGTCAAGTACTCAAATTAAGCCCTTTCTTTCCTGAAGAAAGCTCCAAAGGAACTTTCGGAGAGAATTCTCAAGAAAATCGAAGCACTTAGTGAGATGCCTATCATCCCGGATACCAAAGTCATTCATGGATTCAAGGAAAAAATGTATCGCGTCCGCGTCGGCGATTATCGTATTTTATATGCGGTGGATTACCAAGACGCTAAGCTGGATATCGTGAAGATTGACAAACGAGACTCCGTCTATCTGTGAACTTACAAGCTCTTCTCGCCTTCGAGACGCGGTGGGAGCACTTCACCTCGTAGATGTCATAGACGCCCTCCTTCATCGCGAGCACGTCGATCTCGGCGACCAGCCGCCTGCGCTGGGAGTAGATGGGCACATTCTGAAGCAGAAGGTCGTAGCTCGGGGAGATTTTCTGGCACAGCTGCTGGACGTACTGGTCGTGCTTGAGCAGTTTGGTCACCCGGCTGTGCCTTTTTCTGTATACTGGTGTATAAATATCTTTTGTTTTTGCGGCTTTTTTCATTTTTCTGCTATATGGAAAGGAATGCTTCGCAGCTTTTATATATTTCCCCCTTGTCGGAGTTGCCATGGGGCGACGGGAATTCCTGAAAATCTTCAACGCCGCGGAGCGGAAGTTCGGCAAAGATCCGACGCGGCTCGCCGGCGAAGGGTGGCCGGAGCCCTGGCAATTAGTGATCACAACCATCATGAGCGCGCAGAGCAGAGACGAAACAACCATTCCGGTCGCGGAAGGGCTCTTCAGGAAGTTCCCGACTCTGGAGCAGCTCGCCCAAGCCGACTCTGAAGAGATTCTCGCGGCGCTCAAAAGCCTCAATTACAATAAAACCAAAGCCAGGCACATCCTCGCGACGGCAAAAATACTGAACGAAAGGAAGGGTGAAATACCAAATACCATCGACGGGATGCTTCAGCTTCCTGGCGTCGGAAGGAAGACCGCGAATCTTGTTGTCTGCGAAATCCACAACGCAGATGGCATCTGCGTCGACACGCACGTCCACCGCATCTCGAATGTCCTTGGATTGGTGAAGACGAAGACGCCGCACCAGACGGAAAAAGCGCTGCAGAAGATCGCTCCTAAGAGATACTGGAGCAGGATCAATCGATTGTTCGTCCTCTGGGGCAAAAAAGTTCCTGGGAGGGAAAGGAAGAAGCTGATGGCGGCGCTGAAATAATGCCTTCGATAAAAAATAGGGATAGGAGGCGGCTGACGACCACCCCGAAGGGGCCCTCCCCCGGTCGTCAGCGCCACTGTTGACGCGCGCCGAAGAAGTTTCCGTGGCGTGCGCTGAGGGGTCTCCCCGAAGAGGGCTTCCGCAGAAGCCCGTCGCACGCCTTTTCCTTTCTCCGTGTTTCTTTCCGTCGCCCTAATCAAAACGTTTATTAACCTGCCTCGCGGGTTTGGGAAAAAAGAGAATGGCCGCTTTTCAGACGCTCCAGGGGCTGTATCTGCTCGGGTTTCTTGTGCCTCTGGCCCTGCTGTATTTCATCCGCGCCAAGCCCAAAGATCTGACGATTCCGAGCGTGATGTTCTTCGCGGACATCAAGAGGCAGAAGAAGTTCAACGCGCTGTTCCAGAAATTGCTGGTGCGGTCGCTGTTCTTCCTGCAACTGCTGTTCATCGCGGCGATGGCGCTGTCCGCGGCGGGGTTCACGCTCACAGTGCCGCTCGATGCCCACGCGCAGAACACGGCTGTAGTGATGGACATGAGCGCCTCCATGCAGACCAAGGAGGCGGGCATCACGCGGATGGACCTCGGAAAGAGCGACCTCTTGAAGGAGCTCCATGGCCGGGTGTCCATCGTCCTCGCGGCGGACACGCCCGTCGCGCTCGCCACCAACATCACGCCGCAGCGCGCGAAAGCCCTGCTCGCCTCGCTCAAGCCCCTCGACACCCCGACGCGGCTCGACGCTGGCATCCTGCTCGCGAACGACGTCCTAGGCGGCGCGCGGGGCAACATCATCGTCTATTCCGATTTCCTTTTGAAGAAAGATGACGACCTCCTGGCGGCGAAGAAGATCGCGGAGGCCAACGACAAGCACGTGAGCTTCATGCCGGTCGGCAGGCCGAAGGAGAACATCGGCTTCATCGACCTCAGCTTCCACCGCGGCACGGCAGAAGCGTTCCTGAAGAATTTCGGCGAGAGGAGCGAGGTGATTGACGTCCGGCTCGATTCCGCTGACAAGAAGAGCAGCACGCGCATCGAGGCGCCGAAGAACGACATCACGAGAATCGCTCTCGAGGTGCCCGCCGGCGAATCCACGCTCTCCTTCTCCGGCGGCGCCTTCGACGCCGACAACACGCTCTACCTCTCCAATCCCTATGGAAGCAAGGTGAGCCTCCTCTTCATCACCAACGCGGAGAAAAGCGTGCTGCTGGACGCGCTCACGGCCAACAGCCAGTTCGAGGTGCAGGTGGCGGAGCCGCCTATCGTGCCGGAGCTGAAGCACGATGTCGTCATCGTGAGCCGGGTGGAAAAGGGGCAACTGCTGCCGAACATGTTCAAGGACATCAAGCGCTATCTGGACAGCGGCGGGGCAGTCATCGTCGCGGCGCAGGAGCCGGCGCTCGACTACCAAGGCTTGCTTCCCTTCACCCTCGGCACGGCGCAGGGCGGCAACTTCGACGTCTGCATCGAGCAGGGCAACAGCCTCACGTCGCGGCTCAGTGGCCAGCAATGCTTCGCAACAACAACGCGCATCCTCCTCGTGAGCGTCCCCGAGGGAAAAGGCCAGGTGCTGGCGAAAGCCGGGAATGTCCCCGCGTTCGTGCAGTCCGGCCAGCTCTTCTATTACGGCCTGCTGGACGACTATTCCGGGTTCCAGGATCAAATTGCCTACCCGCTCTTCTGGGACGACGTCATTTCCGGCCTGCTCGGGAGGGAGAGCATCTCCAACTTCAACTTCAGAACTGGCGACATCTACCAGCTCAGCAACAGCACCGCGACGCTCGACCAGAAAGGGTTCCAAGATTTGGCTGGGAAGCGGATAGCGGTGAATCTGCTGTCGGCGGATGAGACAAACTTGTACCGGGAAGGAATTGTGAACAACGCCAGCGCCCTCGAATCCGATTACGCGAAAGTGCCATTGGACATCAACTTCGGCCCCTTCCTGCTCATCCTCGCCAGCGCGTTGTTTGTTACTGAGCTCGTCATCATCAAGAAGAGGGGTGAATTATGATTTACACGGTTGGCGAGACTTTCAAACGGCGGCTGGACGGGCAACGAACGCGTTGCCCTACGAGCCACCCCGTAACCGGTTATGCCCGGTTAACGTGCGAGAGGAGGCATGAAGCCTCCTGCCGAGACCCCCGACATCCTCGAAAGTCTCGGCGGGGCATGCCCACAGCATGCTCCTCTTTCGCTAGGCCTTTGAAAAGGCTAGGGGCCGTCCCCCGGCTCGCCCAGCGCCGGATTTGGCGTGCGACGAGGCCGCTCCGACGGCCGAGTAGGGCTTCCGCAGAAGCCCGTCGCACCGCCTGTGCCGGCGCTGAGATTGGATACGGAGCAGGTCTCTATCTGAACGTCCTGTCTACGAAAGAGGTTTGGCCATGATCTGCTATCAAGGGTATTGCCTGGAGCGGCCGGGGCTGCTGCTCCTGGGGATCGCGATTTTCTTTGTCCTGCTCTTCTTCCTGCAGAAGGACTTGGTGAAGTTCAGGACCAAGGCGGAGCAGGAGCAGTTCAGGAAGCGGAAAAAAGGATTGCGGCTCTTCGTGCTGTTCACGCGCAGCCTCATGGCGCTGCTTCTTCTCACAGCGTTCGCGCGGCCGTTCACGAGCGTCATGAGCGAGAACCACGGCAACCAGGTGATCAAGGTGCTCGTGGACGATTCCGCTTCCATGGGCGTGTTCCCGGAGAACACCCTAGACACCGTGAAAAAAGGGCTGCAGGGCAAGCCCCTGGACATCATCCAGGTTGGGGCGGGGGAGCGCTCGGCGCTGGGCGACGGCATCCTCCGGGCGGTGCAGGCCGGCGACAACCTCCTGCTCATCAGCGACGGCAGGGCGACGGAAGGAAAAGATGTGCTTGATGTGGCAGCGTACGCCGCCTCGCTTGACACGCGCATCTTCGCGCTCAAGATCGCGCCCGACAAGACTGACGCTTGGGTCACGATCGCGGGGCCGTCGGACACGATCGAAGATACGACGAATTCGTTCAAGGTGCGCGTCGAGCATGTCGGCAGCATCCCTTCCTTCACCCTGCAGGTGCTCATCGACGACCAATTAGTCGCGACGGCCTCGCCGAACGACATGAAGAAGATTGAGCGCGGCTACGAGAAGGAGATCCTCCAGCGCTTCGGCACGGGCACGCATTCCATCGCGGCGAAGATCGTTACGGACGACCTTTTTAGCCAGAACAACATCTTCTACAAGAGTGTCAAGAGCATCGAGCGGCCTGACGTGCTCTTCATCGCTTCAGGCGCGAGCCCCATCGAGCCGGGGCTGAAGGAGATCTATGACCTCACAACTTCGTCTACCTTGCCCCCCAACTTCGCCCGCTACGACGCTGTTGTGTTCGACGACGCGCCCTTTTCCACGGCTGAGCCGCACATCGACGGCCTGACCGGCTACCTGCTCAATGGCGGCGGACTGTTCTTCATCGGCGGACTCAATTCTTTCGACCAGGGCGAATATAAAGGAACGCTGCTGGAGAGCATGCTGCCGGTGAGCATCGGGGCTGGAAAAGTGATGAGCACCCAGGATCACAATGTCATCATCGTTCTTGATGTTTCCGAGAGCCAGGCGGCCTTTTCCTTCAAGAAAGGATCGGAGGAGACGGCGCTCGATTTCGGCAAGGGCATCGCGCTCAAGATCGCCGACCAGTTCCGGGACGATGTCAGCGTCGGGCTTGTGGCTTTCGCTTCTGTTGGCCAACTCGTGACCTCACCGGCGCCCCTGGCCGAGAACAGGGAGAACCTGAAATATGACATCACCCATCTTGGAAAGGGACAGGGCACTGACTTGGCGCAAGGCCTGCTCTGGGCGGGCATCGCGCTCGACCAAGTGAAGGGGAGCAAGAACATCATCCTCATCTCCGACGGCAAGATGGGCAAGATGGACATCCCGACAGGGCCAAAGCTCATGGCGCAGAAGCTCGCCTCAAAAGGGGTGCGCATCTATACTGTGGGGATCCCGTCACAGCTCTACGCAGGAGACACTGACATCAACCGGCCGCACCTCAGGCTGCTGGCGAACATCGGCGGCGGCAATTACTTCGAGCCCAGCGAATTCCAGTATCTCAACGTCTTCTTCGGGAAGCCGGAGGCGAAGGACCAGATCTTTTCAGGTAGCTCCAACCTCGCGATTCTGGACAGGGACCATTTCATCACCCAGGACCTGGACTTGAACGCCCGCATCACCGGCATCAACTTCGTCACCCCAAAAGTGGGGGCGCGCAACCTCATCTTTACCGGCGACGGCAACCCGGTGCTCAACACCTGGAATTTCGGCCTGGGAAGAGTGGTGACTTTGGCGACTGATGATGGGAAGCAATGGGCCGGAGAACTTGTATCGAGGCAGAACTCCCAGCTTTTGACCAGATCCATCAATTACGCTGTCGGCAACCCTGAAAAGGGAAAAGAGCTGCAGATTGATGTGAAGGACAGCTATGTGGGAGAGGGGTCGGAGATCAGGGTGAAATCGCTCAAATATCCCACGTCGAAGGAGCTCACCTTCTCCAAGCAGGGCGAGGATCTGTATGTGGCCACGTTCCAGCCGGACAAGCCAGGATTCTATAGGTTCTTCGACGCTGTGGTGGCGGTGAACGCGCCGCGGGAATATTTCAACCTCGGCACGGCGCCTGAACTCGAGCAGGCGGCGAAGCTCACCGGAGGAGGAATGGTGGAGCTGGGGAAAGGCCTGGCCGAGCAATTGGCAACTGCATCCAAGCGCACGGAGGAGCAGCGCCTTGACCTGAGCTTCTGGCCTTTGGGCGCGGCTTTGGTAATATTTATAATAGAGCTGTTCATAAGGAAACGACAAGAGCGTGTCGCGACATGAGCTTCCTGCACCGCAACGTGAATTTCGGGATTTTAATGGCGCTGATCGTGCTGGCGCTCTCCATCACTGTCCTGGGCATCTATTACACGGCCAATTACGGCTCCCTGTCCAGCGAGTATACGCGCCAGCTCACCAGCCTGCAGAAAGTCACGGATGACCTGCTCCTGCACAAGTCGCGGCTGAACCAGACTGTGAAAGACTTGGAGACCAAGCAGCAGGACGAGACAGCGCTGACACAGAAATACAACCAGCTCAAAGACGACAACGCCCAGCTCACTTCCGACAAGCAGATGCTCCAGGAGGAGCTCCAGAGCAAGGGAGAGGAGCTGGCGCAGAAGAACGCGGAGCTGGTGGGAGCCAAGGCGCAAGTGGTGGAGCAGATGGCGGAAATCAGCGACCTCAAGTCTGACGTAGCGTACTATAAGGACAAGTATCAGGATGTCTGCGACGCCAATCCTGGAGCCTGCACATGAAGCGCATGAACTCCATCCTGCGGGAAATCAACGCTTCCATCGGGAGGATCGACTTTTTCTTTGTCCTGCTGAAGACGCTGGTGCTCTACACGCTCTGCACGCTGACGCTGTTCCTGGTGCGCGTTTCGATCTGGTACGCGCTCATCCCGGCGGCGGCCTATTTCTTCTCCTCCATCGCAGTGCAGGCACGGTTCGACAGGGTGAGGCGCATCGAGGAGCGCTTCCCTGACTTGAATGAGAAGCTGAGGACGGCGCGCGATTACAAAGACAGGGAGAGCATGGTGCTTGATAGCCTCGAAGACGATGTCGTGACAGGGCTCAAGCAAGTGGAATTAAAAGCGTTCCTCCCCCAAATCAACGTGTGGATCCTCGTGCTGGCGCTCATCTTTTCCGTGTCTGCCACTCTGTATCTCGCCAGCTCTGGCGTGAAGATCCTGGACTTTTCCGATGTCATGGACGCGGCGCGGGAGAGCTTCAACCAGGCCAATGAGGAGGAGATCCAGGAAGGGCAGTTCACGGGCACAGAGGAGAGCTTCATGCAAGTCGGGGAAGAGAAGATCGCGGTCGAAATCACGCCCATAGGGTCGGAGCTGGACTTCAGCGAAGTGACCGACCCTCAAGCTACGTTTTCCACTTCCTTCCCCAAGGAAGCGTTCATCTCAAGCGGCGCGGCATATGAATCCGAATTCACGGAAGACCAGCAGCTGCTCATCAAACGATATTTCGAGAGGCGGAGAACATGATGAAGAACTATAAAACTGCATTTGACAACCTGTTCAAGGAACTCAACCAAGTCGTTGTGGGACAGAACGAGACCATCAAGCAAGTCCTGATCTGCATCCTGTGCGACTCCAACGCGCTGCTGGAAGGCGCACCCGGGCTGGCGAAGACGCTGGCTGTGAAGACGCTCTCCGAGCTGATGGAGCTGCAGTTCAGCAGGATCCAGAGTACTCCCGATTTGATGCCGTCCGACATCACGGGCACGTATCTCGTCGAGGAGAACCGGGGCAAGCGCGAGTTCAGGTTCGAGCAAGGCCCTATCTTCTCGAACATCGTGCTGGCGGATGAAATCAACAGGGCCACGCCCAAGACGCAGAGCGCGCTGCTCGAGGCGATGCAGGAAAAGCAAGTCAGCGTGGGGAAGCAGACCTTCCCCTTGGACAAGCCCTTCTTCGTGCTCGCGACGCAGAACCCTATCGAGCAAGAGGGCACGTATCCTTTGCCTGAGGCGCAGCAAGATCGATTCCTGCTGAAGATTCTCGTCGACTATCCGAGCTTTGACGATGAGATGAAGATCGTCGACCTGTACACCGAGGCAAACCCGAAAGTGAAGCTCAAGCCGATGCTGAACAAGACGCACATCATCTCGCTTCAAGAGGTGGTGCGGCAGATGCCGATCGCGGCTGACCTGAAGAAAAGGGCTGTAACGCTCGTGCAAGCTACGCGCAAGAACAAGGAGCTCATGGTGTACGGCGCTTCTCCCCGCGCGTCCATCGGGCTGATCCTGGCGGCGAAGGCGAACGCGCTCATCGAGGGCAGGAGCCATGTCAGCACCAGCGACATCGAGAGCATGGCGTATCCCATCCTCAGGCACAGGATCATCCTGAACTTCGAGGCGGAGCGCAAGGGCATGAAACCAGATGACGTGATCGCCGAAGTGCTGAAGAAGGTGAAATGAGGGATATGAATCCTCTCCTAATAGAATTAGTACGGGAAAGGGCGGCAGGCGGGCACCCCGAAGGGGGCGACCCCCGCCTCGCCCGCGCCACGAAACTGCAGCCCCTGGCCAGCAGCGCCACGGGAGCCGACCCTCCCCCGCCAGCGCCACAGACTTCCGGCCAGCAGCGCCACTCCTTCAAGAGCCTCGCCTGCGCCACCCTCCCCGGCCTTCAGCGCCACTAACGATACACAATGATTGATACTACTTTTTTGGCGTCGCTGGCGCGGTTTAATTTAATCGTGCGGAAAAGAGTGACATCCAATTACACCGGCCAGCGCCAGTCTACCGCGAAAGGGAGGGGGATGCTCTTCAAGGATCATCGGATTTATGCGCATGGCGACGACTACCGTGCGATTGACTGGAAGGTGTACGCGCGCACCGATGATTTGATGATCAAGCAGTTCGAGGAGGAGAAGAACCTTGTGGTGCATGTCATCATGGACACGTCGAACAGCATGCATTACAAGAAGAAATTCGACTATGCCGCGATGCTGGGCGTCGGGCACGCGTATCTCGCGATGAAGCGCAACGACAAATTCCAGTTCTCGACTTTTGGGACAGGCATCGACATCTTCCAGCCGCAGCGCGGCATGTCTCAGATGATGTCAATGATCTCCTACCTGAATTCCTGCAAGCCGGCGGGCAAGACAGACTTTCCCGCTGTGGCGCGCAAGTACCGGCATTCGCTCGGCAGCCGCGGGCTGGTGGTCATCATTTCCGATTTCCTCATGCCGCTGGAGGAGATTGAGGAAGGGCTCATCTATTTTTCGGGGCATGAGGTGAAGCTGATCCAAGTTTTGGACGAGCAAGAAGCGTATCCTACATTCGAGGGCGACTTCAAGCTCAAGGATTCCGAATCAGGGAAGATGCTCCGGATGTTCCAGAGCCCTGTTTCGAGAGACCTCTATTTGGATCGGCTGGCGAAGCACCAGGATGAGCTTCGGCAGATGTGCGGGAAGCTCGGGATGGACTTCCATACTGCCCATACCGGGATGCCCATATTCGATGCTTTCTATAGTGTTTTAGGGTAGAAATATTTTCAATATAGTGGGGGGCAAATTATAATTCTTGGTTATAGCCTCTCACTATCGAAAAAATGCTCCTCCTGGCAGGCAAACCGGTTTTGCTTCGCAAAACCTCGGGCTCAGAGATGTCAGAGTTTCTTCGAAACTCTGAGCATGCTCAGAAATGCAAAACATTTCTGACACTTCGCCCGTTTGCGCCAGGAGCATTTTTTCTCCTCTGAAATCTACCCCGCGCCATATTCGGAGTAATATGTCCCACAATATTTTCAATATAGAAATAAATAAAATAATGGGGCTGATCCTAGATTATCACGAATTAAAGTTTAATCTCTATAAATTATTCCTAGATAAAGCTTTAAAGCTTCATTTTTTCGGAATTTCGCAAGCATGTTTATAAATAAATTCGCCCAATAAGCCTTGTTTGATGTTCAGAAGAGCATCGAATAGAGACTTACGAGGTGTAAGCAACACATGAAAACTATAAAGAAGATTGTTGCGCTGGGCCTTGGTATCTCCATGGTGGGAGCTACCTTAGGCGCAGTTGCGGCAGCAGCAGACCTGAACGACTACCCAAGCCCGTTCATCCAGAACGGCAAGTTCGCGGGTACGCTCGTTGTGGGAGACAAAGCTGCGGCTGAGGACGTCATTGGCGTATCGGATGTCGCCATGAGTCTGCAGTACGCGGCGTCAGTGAAAGCGGGAAGCGGAGCGGGCGCTTCGACCACAATCGAAGGCGATGCCTTCCAAGTGCGAGAGTCGGGAGACGAGCTCAACCTCTATGAGAACCTGAACAACGTGACGACCGTCATCGACGACCAAGACCTCAAGGCCTTGGCAGATGCCACGCTCAGGGCAAAGAATGATGCGAAGTACACCCAGGAGCTCACGCTGCCCCAGATAAACGTGCAGTTCACGACTGACGACAACGCGGATGTCGAGGATCCAGCCTTGTTCCTGAAGTTCCCGAATGCGAGGACGGCCTTCACGTACAAGCTTGATTTCTCTACGCCGGCAGAGTCCGACATGGATACCACCACGATGAAGGACTACGAGGATGAGAAAATCAGTATCCTCGGCAAGGAATACACCATCACGAACGCCGTCAACAGATCAGCGGCCACAAAGCTGACCTTGATGGCTGGTGCGTACCAGACAACCCAGGAAGTGGGCGAGACCAAGACCTACAACGTCAACGGCAAGGATTATGAGGTGACGATCGTTGTTGTCTCCGGAGACACCTCCGCGAGCGCGCTGACCAAGCTGCTCGTCAACGATGAGACCACCCCTTCTTTGTCGAAGGATGACACCTACAAGTTGAAGGATGGTCTGGAACTCGGCATCAAGGAGATCCTGCCGACCAAGGCGGGCGACATCCAGCAGAACCTGGTTGAGTTCTTCCTCGGAGCCGAGAAGATGGTGCTTGACGGATCTGACAGCACCCTGGACATCGGGACAGACACCATCAACGACGCTACAGTGACCATCACTTCCGATGTTGCCTCGGGCACCTGGAGACTCAGCAGGATTCAGATTACCCTGACTCCGACTGATGACTTCTTCGTCCCGGTAGGCGGCAAGTTGAGCGCAGCCATGGCTTCTGAATCGGACTATGTCACCTTCTTCAGCAAGATGGGCGTGGACTACAGCTTCACAGGACTGGCGCCTTCCAAGACAGAGGAAGTGAAACTCTATCCGTCAGGCAACACGAACTACAAGCTGAAGTTCACCAACAGGGCCGGCGTGACGTACGACGAGAAGGTGTTTTACTTCAACGGGTCAATCTCGTCCAAGGGACTTGATAACCTTACAAGTACGAACGTCTCTCTCGGCGACTCTGTGAGCAAGCCACTGATGGTGAAGGAGTCGATCGGTGAGGGTGAGTCCTACTTGTGCGACAACGGCATGTTCGTTGTCGAGTACAACAAGAACTCCCGCATCCTGCAGCTGACGAACATCAACAGCGTTGACAAGACAATCAGCCTGAAGGACCTGGGAACGGGCGACACTGCGGAGTACAGCTACAGCGCTACCGGTTTAAAGAACTATAGCTCGTTCTCCTTTGACGGGGGAACCTTCAATGTGCGCGTGGAAGACACAGGCAGCAAATGTATCACCCTGAACAACACAGCGGCTGATACAGGCGACACGCAGGCGGACATTTGGACGCAGTACGACACCAAGATTGCGCTTGGCGGTGGAAACATGTCTGGAGTGGCAGCCAACGTCGCGCTGACCGAAGACAACGACGGCCATGATGACGACAGCACGGACATCGACTCCCTGTACTGGAACTTCACGTACAGCGACGCCGACAGCGAGCTGCAGTTGTCTACGTTTGGCACGACGACGATGGCGAACAGCGGGAGTAGCTTCTTGATTACTCTCGACAGCGCTGACAACGTCAAGGAAGGCCAGACGCCTTGGGGAACGCACCTTAAGCAGTCGGACACAGACGGCCAGGACAGGTGGGTTCTGACCCTGACGCAGGACGAAGCCGCGCCAATGGTCTAGTGACGGGCGACACCGTCATCCTGCAAAGGATTGACGTCGGCGCCACGAAGCTCGCCAGTGAGGTCGCAGGCCTTGAGGCGACACAGAACCTCTTGCTGGTCGGCGGACCCTGCGCGAACCGGGCAGTCGAGGCGGCAAGCGCTGACTTCCCGACGTGCTCGGGCTGGTCCCTTGCGCCAGGCGAGGCCCTCATCCAGCTTGTGAACCAGGCGGATGGCCATGTGGCCCTGCTCGTCGCAGGAACAACCGCAGCCGACACCCGCGCAGCCACCAAGCTGGTCGCTGAGCAGGCGAAGCTGAAGGCCCTCGCGAACGGCGTGACCAAGCAGGTGCTCACCGTGTCCACAGGAACGCTGATGGACATGAAGGCTCCGGCGGCTGAAGTACCCACAACTCCGTAAGCCTCACGGCTTACTTTTTTTCTTCTTCTTTTTGATTCTTAACTACACTTTCTGATTGATATAGGTTATTATAATATAGCTGTTCTATAATCTATTTCTGAAGACGGAAATATTTATATATTTGTTGTGCCTAAATTATAGA
>JAGVXW010000056.1 GCA_018303575.1 Candidatus Woesearchaeota archaeon | reverse complement strand
CCTTTCTAACCACCACTTCCTGCCTCTTTTTAAATGAAAATCATTGAAGAATAAAGATTTATCGACTTAAAAGGCTGGAAGATGTCGAACATGAGTTATCATAAGGAAGATTTCCCATTCTGGTGGACAAAGACCCAAAAAAAGAACGAGATACAGGGCGGTAAACAGGCCTACGATTTTTGCATGAGCAGGATTGAGTAATCTATATAAACCGAATGAAGATTTATCCCTAAATAGGATTGGGACGATACAGAGGAATCACCATGAAACGTACGCTTGACTTGACAGGGAAGAAGGCAGTCGTTTTTGGAGTGGCGACAGACGCCAGCATCGGGTGGCACATCGCTAAGGCGCTCAATGACAACGGCTGCAGGATTGCGCTGGGCTATCAGGACCGCGTCGAGCAGTTTGTGCTCCCCCTTGCGAAACAGCTGAACAAGCCGGTGCTCGCGAAATGCGACATGATGGATGATTTCCTCATCGAGCGGTTCTTCGAAACGATTGAAAAGGAATTCGGGAAATTCGATATTTTAGTGCATAGCGTCGCGTTCGCAAAAAAGGATTTCCTTCAGGGGAAATTTTATGATGTGGACAGGAAGGGGTTCAACACTGCGATGGAAGTGAGCGCGTTCTCGCTGCCCAACCTCGTGAAGGCGGGCGGGCGGCTGATGAATGAGAACGCGAGCGTCATCTCGATGACCTATCTGGGAAGCGTCATGGCAGTTCAGAATTACAATGTCATGGGCGTGTGCAAGGCCGCGCTCGAATCCGCGACCCGATATCTCGCGATGGACCTTGGCGAAAAGGGGATCCGCGTGAACGCGATTTCGGCTGGGCCTATCAAAACGCTGGCAGCCTCGGGAATCGCTGGATTTGACTCCATCCTGAGCCACGCGGAAAAGAAAGCGCTCCTGAAGAGAAACATTGATGCGGACGATGTAGCGAATCTCGCGCTCTTCCTCGCTTCGGATTTGAGCAGGAACATCACGGGGCAAGTCATCTATGTTGATGCGGGGTATTCAGTCAATGGGATGTAAGGCCCTCTTCTGTTTGATTTTTCTTGTGGCTTGCACTTCGCTTCCCGATACCCATATAAATCAGACTTCCCCGCAAGCGGCCATGCAGCACATCTACGTTCCAATCGGAGATTCCTATACAGTGGGCACGGGCGTTTCGCCGAACGAGAGCTGGCCCTTCCTGCTCACCGAGCACTTGCAGGCAGAGCGCGTCCCTATCAGGATGCCCGCAAATCCAGCGCAAGATGGATGGACAACCCAGCAAGCCATCGCGCTCGAGCTTCCTGTCATGCGCAGGGAAAACGCGACATTCTCAACTCTGCTCATCGGCGCAAATGACATTGTGCAGGGAGTGAGCGCGGAGCAGTATCGGAAGAACGTTCAGATTCTTCTCGACGCCCTCTCTACGCAGACCCAAGGCCGCACCCTGGTCATCACGATGCCGGATTTTACCAGGACTCCTGCCGGCAGCCAGTTCGAGGAGGACAAGCAGCGGATCATCGAGTTCAACGCCATCATGAAAGAGGAGGCCTCCCGCAGAAACCTCCCGATCTTTGACCTCTACACTGAGACGGAGAGGTATCTCCACGAACTGAGCATCGAGACATCGGCAACAGCTGACCCACTGCACCCGTCCGCGGAGGAGCACTATCGGTGGGAGGCCTGGATGTACAGCCAAGTGCGGCAGCTCCTATCGTAACCGCTCGTAAGAAAGAATTTCCCTCAATTGTTTCTTGTCAGGAACCAGATCATTGAGCTCGCCACCGGGCAAGGTCTTGCCTCCGGCCTTAAGATACTGCGCGAACTGGCGGACGCTTTCCGGGTCCTCCTTGTCAATCAAATGGTTGAGCATGAACCAGAGCTGGAGTTCCTCGCCATACTCCTTGCATCCCATCGCGACCTTGCACTGCAAAGGCTTCGAAGGATGCACCTTGCAGCCGTTCTCATAGAAGACACATTTCCCATAGGGCTTTCCTTCTCTTAGGAGCTTAGGTTTCCAGACTTTCTTGTTGAACAGATAGGTCTCTTCCAGGTATTCTTTTTCCAGAGATTGAACCGAAATTCCGAGGAACGCAGCAAGCTTTTCCTTATCGCCTTCAGCAAGAAAGCCCGAGCCCATCGTGCAGCCATGGCCGCAGTCCTCGCAGGAGCAGGGGGGCGCAAGCTGCAGAATCTCCGGCAAGGAGGCTGATTTGGAAATAAACAATCCCAACCGGGGCAGAGCCCCGGGGTATTGTTTAAGCCTCAAACTGGATGCGATTGCCGCAGCAGAGCTGCGGGGTATGGACCCAGTTTGAGCAATCATAAGAAAAAAGAAAATGCCCTTATTTCTTCTTCTTGGGCATATCCTCTTCGTGGCAGCAGCAATGCCCGTGGCCCATCAGGCCGCAAAGCCCGGCGAGCAGGATCAACGCTGTCCACCATTGAATTCCCCAAAAGTTCCAAGTACCAAGCGCACCCAAATCCCGCAACAGGAACAGGATACCCAACGCAGTCAGGGTATAGGCGCACAGTCCATGATATGTTTTACACATAGGGGTATCACCGGAGCGCTTTTGGATACTAGGGTATCAGTATCTCCGATTCCTGCGCAAACCGGAATCCAAAAGCCCAATTCTGATAGCCTCCCCTTTGTTCTATGTTGACCTTCTCTCCCCACAATTCAGGTAACTCCCCTCATTTACCCCCTCCACCCCCTCTTTTGGCTTCGTTTTCGAGAGCTGCCGCTACAGCAATCCTATGTCTGCTTGATGTTCAGGTAGTCGAAGAGTAGGCTGTGCTCCACGATATCAAGATATTTTTTGAAGGGGCAATGATATTTGAGATTCTTGTTCACGATCCAGAGCAGGTGGAGCAATAGGCCGACGAGGAAGTAGAAGTAGCGTATCGCGTGCGATACGCTCTTGCTCTTAATCCTCGCCTCGTCCTCCACCCGAAAGTTGGTCTCTATCTGCCATCTTCGTTTGTAGTACCAGATGTATTCTGCGCGGGTTCGGAAGTGGATGTTCGTTGCGAAAATCCAGGCGAAGTCGTCAATGCCCTTGCACACTACCAATGTGGTGTGGGGCTTCCAGGAGCTTTTCTTCTTCTGGTATTTCATTTCGTGCTTGAATACGCCGAGCTCCTGCGTCTGCTCTACATATCCAGCTATAACCCCTTTTTTCTCTGGTACCATGATAATGTATTTGATGTGTTTTGCCTCGAGATAATCGATGAGCTCTGCGATGTAGAATCCGCGGTCGAAGACCGCTAGGCGGATGCCCGTGAAGAGCGTCTGACAGTACTCCATGAGTTCGATAGTAAGGGCGGTTGTACTGCCGAGCCTGACCGGAAGCGCCATGAGCGGAATCTGCTTGTTCCTCACAATAAGGCAGACTGTGAGGAACTTGAACTCCGCTCCAAAGGGCTCTCCCTTCGTACCGATGATGTGAAAACTGCGTGTTTTGCCATAGAACGGCTCGGCGGTGATGTCGAAGGCGAGCTGGGCGTATCTTACGCCCAGATGTTTGAGGGCCTTTCGCACCTGGGCCTCGAATGCCGCCTGGAAGTCTTCTTCGTATCCTTTCTTGACCCAGGCATGGAGGGAGTCAGCGTGCTTTCCGAGTGTCTCGATGTAGCTGTGCGCCTTTGCCGCCTTGACGAGATAGTGGCTGATGAGGACAAAGGGCAGAACAATGCCCTTCACGGAACAGAAAGCTTTTTGTAGGAAGGCTTTGATGTTGGTCATGGTTTATCGTACAAAATAAACCACAAACTCCTCCTATGTGCTTTTTTCTGAGCATTTAGGAGGAGTTACTTTTCAATCGGAGATACTGTTACGTGGGGCACTCGCCTTCTGTATAATAGAGGACATCCTCATTCTGTGAAGAGCAAAGCTATATATAAAAGAAGAAGGTTCTCAGCCGCAAGCCCGCGTAGTTTAGCTTGGACATGCTTTGCATGAAGCACATAGAATGTCAGGTTGCGGCAGCGGAACTCCCTGCAAACACCTGAAGATCCGGGGTTCAAATCCTCGCGCGGGCGTTAGAACCTATGGGCGTAAAGCCCTCTTTTTCTTCTTGTTTTTTGCTTGAAGTTGCTTCCCAGATTTCCTCAAACTTATTGGGGTATCCTCCCAACTCGCAGCTAATCAGCTGGAAAACGTGCTCCGGGTCATCCTGTAAAGATCCCAAAACCTTTGAAATGCCGCCGTATGGGGTCCGGATTAGCGAACCGAAATCACTCTCAAAAAACTCCTGGGCTTTGCCACGAATGGAGAAGTATAACCATAGGAGGAGATAGTTAGAGCTGTCTTGTCTCAGTCTGAAAATTGGAAAGGATCTGTCTATATTGTTCTGATCGGGGTAATGGAACTCCTGGGTCTCTAATGCCCCCCTCTCTTCACATAACGCTTTTTTAAGGATATCCCATACCTTATTTTTTGGAACGTTGGCTTGTTTCACAATAATGTCAGCTGACAACCATCCGTCGAGAGAACTTTTGGTGGAATCATGGGCACGATATTTTTCAGGGCTTAAGTTCGCGTCCTCGACTTTGAAGTTGAGAATATGCCCCCATAGTTTGAGTGTGTTGTGAAAGTCTTCAAGAGCGGAATAACTTTTTTTCTTATCGTCGTATTCCTTCCAGACATTCACAAACTCCTTAATCGGTTGCTTTGGATTTTCGATATGAATCGTCTTGGAATTTACAAGTTTTTTTTCAGTCTCTAAAGAGTTCACAAATAACTTTTGGAGTACTTCGCTTCTTCTCCTCAAATGCGCTTTGACCTCAGTATTTTTCCCGATCTTGTCTTCTATACGCTTTCGTTTATGTCCCATAATACGTTGTATCCTCTCTTGCCATTCGAGATTCAATTTGCTCAAGGTTTTTCTCGTATCTCGAAACGAATCCTCAAAATCAGACCTTCTGAAATTAAGCAGCGTCACGATTACCCTCTCCTCCGTCGGAGAGAAAGGTTTTAATCCGCGACGATAGTCCAGTTTATGCGAACCAGCAGGTCTTCCACGTTTCCTATTACCCATAAAGAAAGGTTTAGGGATACACCTATATAAATCTTATGGTTTTACCATTAAAAAAAGGTTTTTCTTGAAAAATTAAAGATTTACCCATGTATACTAGATTTCAAGGGGAAAATGAATATGCCAAGAACATCCCCAAATTTTCAACATGGGAACAACAATCCTCAACATGCGGCCTAGAAAGCTCTCTGCCATTTCGGGCAGTCTGTATGTTTCATTGCCGATCGAATGGTGCCATCACCATGATCTTCGAGCGAAGGATGCTGTCAGCGTGTCAGTTGATGAAGAATCGCGGCTTGTTATCAGCCCTGGAGGTAAAGATGCAGAAGCTCGCGCCTGAGCTTGAGGCTCAGCTCCCCTCGGAACTGCAGGCAGTCCGAGCCTTCTTAGAGGCCCAACAGCAAGTTAAATTTTTGGAGGGCGCAGAATGAGCCAGCCTGACCTTTTTTTAATGCCTAATAGCGTAACTTCGCGTTATCAGCGCATTAAAACCCTGCTTCTAGATAGGGGCTATGATAGTATCGCTTCCTTCGCCGAAGACTGCGGCGTGAGCCGGAGCATGATGTCTATGATTTTACATGGGCACAAAAACCCCGCGCTGCCTCTTCGGCTAAAAATGGCGAATGTGCTGAAATGTGATTCCAGTCTTTTATTCCCTCCTGCGGAGGTTCCAGAATGAGCACCCCCTCCCCTTCCTCCTCGCCCAGCGCAAGTTTTCCAAGCGTTTCACCGGTACCGGCCGGCTCCGAGGGCGAGCGCGAGCCGGCCACTCCTCCGAATGAGAAATGGGTGGCCGGCTCTTGGAATCCGCATCATGATCGAAAGAGGAATGAAGCGGCGATGTCAGGATTCATTTTCAACCCTGACGAAATCCTCGCTCCGGTCCCTTTTTCTCAGTTCCAGCACGCCGATTTTTTTGGCTATGGATTCCTGCTCCCGCGAGAAGTCGATGTCCTCGATAAAAATGGCCACAAAATCGGAACTCGCCAGGATATGCGCCCAGCCGTGCTCACTTCAACAGGGCGCTTCTTTGAGATTTTTGGGGGAGAAATCAAGGGGCTAGGCATTCGTTTTGAGGCCATGCCGTCCGCAATGTCTTTACGGATGAACCTGCAGACAATTTCGGCGTATGCATTGATCGGGGGAAATAATTCCGACGTCGCAGAAATCCATAAATCCATTCGAGACCAATTTGAAAAATTCCTCTATCTCCATCCGACCGCCTATTATTCGGTCCTGGCCTTATGGGTAATCGCGACTTATGTTTTCCAGATTTTCCCCGCATTCCCTCTCTTGGAAATGCGCGGCATGAAGGGCTCCGGAAAAACGAAGACGATGCGCCTAATTTCATTTCTTGCTTTCAACTCCACGCCTGTCATGATTTCACCGACGGAGGCAGTTCTCTTTCGCGAGGTACACGAGCAGAGACCCACGAAGATTATAGACGAAGCCGAAGGGCTTTTCCGCATTCAGAAGGGCAAAGTGGAGCATGACGCCCGTGTTGAGGTTCTCAATTCCAGCTATGCACGCGGCTCTTACGTCCCTCGTATTGAGAAGGTAGGCAACAAGTTCGTAACGATGCGATACGGCACGTATTCTCCATGCATCGTCGGAAGCATAAACGGCCTCTATGGGGCACTCGAAGACCGGGCGCTACAGGTGCACATCTCAAAGCCTAGCTTCGGGGATGACCGAGTGAACATGGAGCCGAACGCAGGAGATCCAGTTTTCGAGGAGCTGCGAAGCGAACTTTATCTCCTCGGGCTGCACTCATGGCAGGATATTCTGAAGGCGTTCGATGTGGTGCAGGTGGATGGGTTGAGGGCGCGAGAGCTTGAGCTGTGGCGGCCACTCTTGGCAATTGCCTCTTTGATCGACAAAGACGTGTACAATGAGGTTTATGGCTTTGCCAAGGCGATGCTGAGACTAAAAGAGGGCGCACAGCAGGAGGAAGGAACGCTTGAATGGGAGGTAGCCCGTGTTCTTGATACTCTCTTTGATGCCACCAGGCCGAACGCGCCGCAACTCATTCTGAACTCCGAGATTCGCAAGAACCTTCCTGAATCTATCCAGGCCCACCCCAAAACCATCACGCGCGTTGTTGACGGATTCGGACTTGCTGAATTTCGTGAGCATTCCCGGACTGGAAATGGCTGGCGGCTTTCCTTCAACAAATGGCGAGAGTATGTAAGTTGTATTTTTTCTTCATTTTCTTCACAATCTTCACAACACACACAAAAAGAAGGAAATGATGTGAAGGAACGTGAAGAAAACATAGAAAATGTGAAGGAAAATTCCGTGAAGCAAATTTCTGAAAAAGACCTTTCCTTCACAGATTTTCAGGATTCCACACATAAATGTGAAGGAGTGAAGCAAAATGGCCAATTCTGGGACAAGCCCGGGCTTTACTGCTGGCTCGGAGATCATGAAGGTATCCATCCCTTTGAGGCGATTGAGGCAGCCGTCACCCCAGTGGCGTGTGGCAAACTCCAGGACTGGCTGAAAGAGCTGGCACGCGATGGCATGGCCTTCGAGCCTCGCGCCGGCTTCTGGCAGGTGCTCAAATGATTTCCAGCTATCGCCAGCGCGAGGCCGCGCGTTTCGAGGAGCGCCTCTTAATTCGTTTGCAAGTACAGCGCGAGATGCTTCTCTGGGACCTTGAGCACGCGCGCAGCGCTTTGAGAGAACTCCCCAAGAAGATCGCTGAACTTGATTCTAAGATTGTAAACTTTGGAAGGAGGCAAGCATGAGCGAGATCATAGACATTGACGGCCGCTTGATGCGCCAAACCTCCCTAGGCGCTTATGAGGAGCTCCGCGCCGACCCTGCCAAAATCCGAGGCATCCATGAGCAGATTATGGCCTTCCTCAAGCAGCGCGGACCACTGACAGACCAGGAGATCGCTCAAGGCCTCGGCTTCCACGATCCAAACAAAGTGAGACCACGCAGAAATGAACTGGCAAAGGAGCGCAAGGTTGTAGAAGCAGGCACGCGCCGGTGCAAAGTGAGCGGGCATACCGCGACGCTCTGGAGGGTTGCATGACCTCAGCTCAATGCCCAAAATGTGGAAGCTGGCAGGTTCAATTCCGCAGATCCGCAACAGCCAGGAAAGGACCGCTGTATCGTTGCGTGACCTGCGGTTGGTTTTTTAGGAAAACAAAGAGCAGGTGAAAAACATGAAAAATCCCAGAAAGCAAAATGAAGAACCTTACACCGAAGAAAGAATGTTAGAGCGCTACGCTCTTCGAGGCATCGTCGCTGAGCTCCGAGAAGTGTCCGGGATGTATATCCCACAGCTCCAGCTGCTCTCCAGGGCAAGGGACATCGGCATCACAAGCGACCTGCTGAATAAGCTCATGGCTGAGCTTGAGGAGGACGGAACGCTTACCCCGGAAGGAGGTATTTTTTACACATGAACAGCACCACAAAAACCCCACAGCTGAATGTCAGCAAGCGCGGCGGCATGGTGACCATCTACTGCAAGCAGCCAGGAACCTATGCCACGAGTAGCTTCTCTATAAAGCGCCTCATGGAGAAGGAAAAAGGCTACCAGTTTGTTGATTTGAAGGAAGTTAATGACGCGCGCATCAAGGCAACCAAAAAGGCAAAGCGGGATCGGGCAGCCAGTGAAAGACAAAGGAGGGTACAGGCACTCCTTAATCGTACCAGAGAAGGGTAGGAAGTTCAGGTATAATATCTTGGAATGAAATTCCATTAATTTTACATGAAATGCAGAATGGACAAAAGCGAAATGCTCGGCGTCGGGATCGGCTTGATGGCCGCAGGCCTGCAGCGGATGTGGAAGTATTGGAGGAATCCATGATGACAGAAACATTAAGCACCCCCAAAAAGCCCACCGCCTGGCTGTGGCCTCTGGCTATCCTTGGCATTCTAGCTCTCCTAGCTCTCGCGGCCTTCGGCGCGCTGACTGCGTGGCGCTGGCTGCTCGGAGGTGGATAATGGCGCTCAGATTGCCTGAAGTAATCACACAAGAAGAGCTCCATAAGCTGGTGCAAGCTACAAAGAAACCTCATCACCGGTTAGCCTTCATGCTCGGCTTCTTTGAGTGCATGCGCGTATCGGAGGTTGTAAACCTCAAGCCCGAGAACGTGGACAAGCAGCTCAAGCTTCTCAGGATTGTCCAGGGCAAGGGCGGCAAGGACGCGGTTATCCCGATTGCGCCGGAAGTCATGAAGATGCTCAAGCATCTTCCGGTGGGTTGCAAGGTCCGCGCGCTTCAAATCAAGTTCAAGGAGAACGCAAAGAAAGTTCTTGGGAAGGACCTGCACTTCCATTGCCTGCGGCACTCAGGCATCACATACTATATCGTGGCCAAGCGGTGGAGCACCCTAGAGGTGCAGCGCCTCGCGCGGCATAGCAAGGTGGCGACAACGCAGATTTACACACACATCAGACCCGAGGATTTGGTGGCGCGGATGTGGAGCTAGCCGTCCTTCTTTATAGCGTTGAAGAAGAGGAATGCTAGGGCGCCACCGACCAGTCCATAAGCGATAAGTGATGCTTGCCAATCGGTGATACCCCAGCTCGCAAGCAACCCCAGAACTGCTTCCTTTATTCCCTCTGCTAAGAATAAGACCATCGCGATGGCGATGCCCGTCAAAAATTCTCCTTTGTGTTTTTTCAGATTCATGTTTCCATCCCCAAAAGCGCAAGTTGCGCATCTTCAGTATGCGGAACCGAGATTTAAAACTTGCGCATACTGGCCTAGAAGGCGTAAGCCGGATTCTAATTTAACCAAGGTTCGCATCATCAAGAATCTTATCCAATATCTGCTTCTTTCTAACTATGACCTCAATCCGGGTGTCATGAGTATACTCGTCTTCTTCTCGACTGGTGGTTACAGAATACCCGCCATTAGAAAATGCTCTAATGCTTTTTAATTGGGCTAATGCGCTCTCAATCTTCTCAGCAGCTACATTCATACCCATCAGAAAGAATTTTCTCCTTTCTGCTAAGAGGTTTTTTGTACAGAACCTTTTTATTTGTGTGACGGTGTAATTACTCTTAACTGGCAGATACTGATCTGCATCCCATTCTGTGATAATGCTATCAAACTCTTCCAGAAGTTGTGATTCAGTATACCCGCTTTGTTTTTGACGCCATAGGTACCTTAAAACTAGGCCAAAATAGGGGGTAGTTGTTAAGTGTATCATCTTCGTTAGGGTTATTCCATCTATTCTCCTAACCACCATCAGTTTTATCTCTTTACTGCGTATTTTGCTAGGTTCATCACCTTTTTCTATGTAGTTTTTGACAAGCAATCCAGTTCTTATTATGTCTATATATCGATGTTTCGGAATCAGAGAGGCGACTGTTCGATAATCAGGATGTTTTCCTAATTCCTCAAGGATCAAAGCCTCTTGCTTATTCGGAACGATTGCGTAGTGATGTAACTCCCATTTTACCCTTAGTATAACTTTAATTTTTTCATACCCCTTTTGGGCTATATCAAATATCTTATTGGCGACGAGATACTTGGCCGCATCTGTAAACACCATTTGGTCTATATTAGAAAGAATCGTATCAATTGGAATTGACATGATTCTCCCCCTGTTTCCGAATAAGCCTGGAAATTGAGGAGGGTGTGGCCTGAATCAAAGTCAAAGAACCGGATACAAGCGCGACATTCTTCAAAGAAAGGTACTCATCTGGGATCTCATCTGATTTAATCCTATTTCCTGCTTTATTTAGGATGAAGCCCTGTGGATCCACATTGTAATCGTAGGCCTGAAGAAGGAGCGTTTTTTCGGCATCCCCTAGCTCCTCAAACACAATCTGTGGCGACATGGCCCATGTTGGGACAGAATCATATATAAACTTTTTGCATCAGAAACGAGGGGGGTGTAGATACCGCAGTAGATATACCGTCGTCATTTCTTGTCTTTTTGGATAAATTCCTTGATCCATTTTATCAGTAAATTAGTCTTTGTCTCTCCTTCTTGGATAGCCTTAATGGCAAACTGCTTATGCAGTTCTTCGTCGATATTGAACGCAAATTGCTTCCTTTTCCCCATAGCTAGACAGCTAGCAAAACACAATATTTAAATATATGTCTAGTTATATAGCTAGCTAGATATATAAATGAGGCCAAAAATGCCAACCATCCAAGTGTATCTGCCCGGGGACATGGCCGCCTGGCTCCAGGGCAAAGAGAAGGGCGAGCGGAGCAAGCTCGTGCAGGAAGCCATCAAAGCGAAGTATGGGAAAGAGCTAGAGGGGATGACAACATGAAAACAACCACCGAGAAGAAGGCACCGACAACTCAGGAACTAGTCTCGCCAGAGATGAGTAAAGTGATGAGGGAGATGGGACTGCCAACAGAGTACATCCCAGTTACAGCATCGCCACATAGCCGTCTTACCGAAATCATGCAGCTAGTGTGCCCCCATTGCAAGACTATCACCCCTCAAGCTGGAGATCTGGATCTAAGCAGCGATAGCATGACCCACGAAAAGTATGACCCGTTGCGCTGCTTCAAGTGTGGGGAGCTCTTCGCCCTGCGCCTCGCACGGATTGAGTTTGTGACCTCGAAGCTTGGGCCGGAAGAGGAGCGCCTTTCCCTTGCGAGAGACCCGGATTTGTAGGGCCAGCGCGTCCTTTATTTTTTTATTTCTTTCTACAAGTGCACGTTGGGCAATGGTGCATCCCGTTCTTTCTCTCCTGCTCTTGAATTTCCAAAATCCTCAAGGCCATTTCAAGCGCTGCCGAGGAGTAGTCCTCTAATCTTCGTTTTTCAGTAATGGTTTTGCCTCCGTTGTTTTCTTGAAGAAGATGGCCTTGAACTCCTCGAATTGCCGCCGCTTCTCTGGATTCGCCATAATCTCAGCGTAAACTTTGAGCCTATCATCAGTCTCCTGCTTGAGGACCTCCTGATCCTGGATGACAATATCCATACTGAGTGGGTTGCCGCACCGGTAGCAATATCGGGCCTGGCCTTCATTCAATGTTCCGCAAACACAAACCTTGGGCTGCTCACTCTTCTGCTCTTCATGGTCTTTCAGGCCATTCATCTCCAGGACTGCGCTCTCCAGCTGCTCGGTACAAAGGTGAACATAGCGCCGCACTTGCTGTGAGCCAAGCGTCCAACCCATATACTTGCAAAGAAGACTCTCGGTAATCCGCGGAGCTAAGAGGGTGGCCCGGGAATGCCGGAACCAATGGAAGTTATGCTTTTTATTGACGCCCGCCCTTTCAAAGCATCGATCTATGAGCTTCTGGGCGCCGCGGTGCATCAAGGGCTCGTAGAGATTGCTTCGACTCTCCCCCAGCCAAAGATACCGATCCGGCTCCCGGGAGAAGGGGTGAACCTCGAGGGCCTGCACCAAGAAGGGAAGGCTGTTCACAACTGGAATGCGACGTTCTCCAGTCTTGCCGTCCACAATGATAAGCGCCCGATTCTTCATGATCTGAATGTCTTTCAGGCGGATATTCAAGAACTCCCCCACCCTGCAGCCGGCCTCATGGAGCAGCTTCAGGAAAGCTTTCTCCCTGATGTTTCGGCAATGCCCAATAACCCGATTTAGGTCATCTTCGGTTATGATGTTGCTGAAATCGACCTTTTTTAGCCTGCAAGTGCGCGAGACTTGGGTTTTGAGGTATCTATACACTTTTTGGGCGGTCTCTCGAGTTTCTGGGTTTGCGAGCCTGGCATCGTTATCCTCGAACCATGCATAGAACTGCTTAATGCAGCGCCGATAATCCGCTTTGGTTTCGTCTGAGTATTCTGGCTTGCTGTTGAAATTGGCTACGAGTTCCTGAAGTTCGCGCTGCTGCACTTTATCCAGGTCAATGGGAAGACTCTCCGCGAGTCTCTGCATCTGGGAGAGGAGCTTCGAGACGCGGAGCTCGCCAACTCCTTTGGCAAGTAAGAAGGAGCGATAGTCATGTAGGATCTCTTTGTTTCTCAGGGAAAGCATAGAAGAAGCGAGCCGTTCCATTTGCCGGACATACATCAAGCCCCTGCCGCAATAAATCCGGTTCGTGTCTGCCATTTTAGTCTTTTATTCTGAACTCAAGCTCATATTCAATTTCCCTCTAAAATCGCGTCTGTTAGGGTAGAAGTTGGGTGATACGCCGTTAGAGCCTCAAGCCTCGCGCGGGCGTTCGATTACGACAGCGAAATGCATTGATTTGGAGAGCGGGCCCGCGCGGAGGTTACGAACGTTTAGTGAGTTATCCTCGCGCGGGCGTTTTTCTATTTTATATCCGCTTAATATTTGCGAACGTGTCTTGGGATATCAGATTTATTGCTCGAAGAATGCCTTTTGGAGCGTGGTCTGGAGGCCATGGGCGGCGGCGTGCTGCACGATCTCCGCTTTCTCCACCTCGCTGACAATCTGCACATGGGGATAGGCCATCTCGATGTCCTTCTCGGCCTTGATTGCGTCCAGGAAGTTGAGGATGATCTCCGTGCGCGTCTTCTTCTTCTGGTCATAGGGGGTGAAGAACTGCGGGATGAGGAGGATGGCGCTGTCGGCGAGCTCGATGCGCACACGGGGCCTGAACTCATCCTCGAGCATCTCCAGCTCCTCCATGTCGCGCTTGAGCTCCTGCTCCTCGACGCGGAAGTTGGACAGCTCCTTCTGCTCCTTGTTCGTGATGTATTTCTGGGAGAGCAGCTTTCCGAGGCCCCGGTCGACCTGCTCCTGCTGGCGGATGATCTGGCGGATGTAGGACTTCTTGTTCTTCTTGATATGGGCCACGATAATCGTCTCGAGGAGCTTCGCGGCCTTGCGATAGTTGCTTTCGTATGTGATGCCGATCTTCATCTCGTCCATGACATAATTGCTGTCCTTGGTGAAATTCTCCACCTCCATCGTGAGCACAAACTCGTTCGGGAAGGTCAGCACCTTGTTGCTCTTGGTGTCAGAGGCTTCCAGCAGGCCTTCCAGCACGGTGTTCATGATCTGGATCTCGCGAACGTCCCCGCGAATATTCCCGACGCGGATCCGGTCGCCTTCCCGGAACGTTCCTTTGGCAGTAAGGGTGAGCCAGCCGACAAAGTTGAGGATGGGCTTTTGCAGGGCAAACGTGAGCCCCAAGCCGATGAGGCCCAGGTTCGCCACCAGCGCGCCGACATGGCCGATCATGATGGTGAGCGTGAGGAGCGTGAAAATGGCCCACCAGGCGACCCTGCCGATCCGCTTCGATCCGACGAGGCGGTGCTCCAGATGGACAAGGCGCAGCAACTTGGGCAGGGCCATCTCGAAGAAAAACGTCGCGCCAACCTTGAAGAAGAGGAAGATGAGCAGGACAGTAACCATCTTTGGCAGGTACCGGCCGAGCTTGGTGAAGATGAGCGCCTTGTTGTCGCGGACGACATCGCAGATAAAACCGGTGCAGCTGTACCAAAGCGCCGAGATAAGCAGGCTGAGGACAACTACTGCCCCCACAATGAAGCTCCACCTCGTGCTAACCCATCGCTTGAGCTTCGAAGGCGATTCCATGATGTATACTCACGGTCAGTACGTATTGGGCAATACCTGTCCGTTCGTGATAAGTAAAGGCAAAATGGCTCTGTCACAGTTTTGCCTTTTACTATATATTAGTATAGAAAGGAGTATACTAGTTTTTATAGTTTTCCATTTTGTTTATAAAGACCCTCCACTTTTTGGCTTATTCTCTTGTGAGTGATTACATTTTAAGAAAATTTAGGTATTGTACCATCTAAGATACTTTAATTCTATAATGCAGCAGGTTTCCCCACGTCCAGATTTTTGCTGAGATGCCTTCGATTTTTGCTGGCGTCAGGT
>JAGVXW010000055.1 GCA_018303575.1 Candidatus Woesearchaeota archaeon | reverse complement strand
CTGCATTACCAACCTGTTTGAGCACGCTAGAGACCATGGGGGCATAGGCCAAAAGGCGGAAATGATAGCGTACGCCTTATGAAAAACCCGAAACTTCAGCCCAGTGGCTCATCGCAGCTTCGTGTCAATCTGCTGCGCGACATTCCTCAGGCTGTTCAGCGTCCTCATCAGGTCCTTCTCAACTTCGTCAACGAGCTCAGAGAGGGTGTCGACGCGCAGCAAATATTTGTTCTGCTGCCTCACTACAATGCCGGCGTCGATGAGATGGTGGATGTGGTGCACGACTGTGCCCCTAGTAAGGCCGAGCATGTCCGCAAGCTCGTCAGAAGTCAGCGGCTTCCTCGCCTGCGCGCTCTTCAGTAGCTCGATGAAGATGCGGAAGCAGCTTCGGTTCCTGTCGCGCTCCCCGAACAGCCCAAGCGAGTTGCCGAGCCATTGCAATTCTTGGTTGATGGTGCGCTCGGAGGGCCGGCGCAGGCTGACAATCGTGATCCTTGAGATATAAGCCATGGCCGCCCAAAAGAGCCCCTACTATAAAAACATTCCCACATAATAGAAAGGTTTATATAGAACTCGTCAATCCCAATTGCCTATGGTTGACCTGAAATCAACGAAAGAAGAGAAATCTCATCAGGAAAAGCCGGCCAAGGAAGCGCAAAAGCCGGCGGAAAAGGCCGCGAAAGAGCTGGACAAATCCAAGGAACTTTTAGAGACCTGCCAGCGCATCCAGGCGGACTTCGACAATTACAAGAAGCGCATCGCGAAGGAATTTGAGGAGCGCCGGCAGCAGGCGAAGGCCGAGCTCATCGCGGAACTTCTCCCGATATTGGATAGCTTTGAGCTCGCGCTCAAGAGCCACAGCACCCCGGAAGAGTTCAGGAAAGGAGTGGAGCTCATCTACAGCCAGCTCATTGAGATGATGCGCAGGGAAGGCCTCGCCCCTATTCAAGCAGTCGGCCAGAAATTCGACCCGTATCGCCATGAAGCTTTATTGACAGAGGCCGCGCAGAAGGACGAGGATGACGAGAAAGTCGCGGAAGAGCTGCAGAAAGGGTACATCCTGAAAGACAAGGTGCTGAGATACGCGAAAGTGAAAGTGCTGAGGAAGTGAGACCATGGAACAAAAAATCAACCTGAGCATCAACGAGGGCAAGGGCTTCTTCGCCCACGAGGCCAGCATCAACTATTCACCCACGCAGTTCATCCTCGACTTCAAGTGCATCACCCCGAGAGTGGATCCAAGAAGCGCGGAAACCGCGAACATCCACATGGAGCATGAAGTCATCATGGTCGAGCCGTATCACGCGTTAAGAGTCCACGAGCTCCTCGGCGACATGCTCAAGAAATACGAGAAGGACTTCGGCAAGATCGAGAAGCCCAAGTCGCTGGAAAAGGCCGAGAAGCGCGCGAAGCAGGCCAACAAGCCCGAAAAGTCGGATCTGACCTATTTCGGGTAAAAGCCGGGGAGTATCAAACAACAAAGGAACGAGAATCAGATGGATCTGCCCTCACGGAATCGCTGAAGCGATTACGAAGGAACGTATCCTTCTGAAATCCCGTTTCGCAAATAACAAAGTGAATGAATGCAGGAATTCAGATGGCCGCTGGAAACTCGTTTCCTCCTTGAGCGGAGGAGCGATTCCAAGGAGACCCATCTGAATTTCTAAGTTTCAGGAGAATCACATTAAACAAACGAAAAAGGTGAATGAAAATGGCAACCGAAAAAATAATCGGAATTGATCTTGGGACATCGAATTCAGCGGCAGCAGTGCTCCAGGGAGGCAAGCCCGCCATCATCCCGTCGGCCGAGGGCTCGACGCAGTACGGCAAGGCCTTCCCGAGTGTCGTTGCTTTCACGAAGGACGGCCAGGTGCTCGTCGGCGAGCCCGCGCGGAGGCAGGCCACGAGCAACCCGGAGCGCACCATCACGGCGGCGAAGCGCAAGATGGGCACGTCGCACGTCTATAAAGTGAACAACAAGGATTATACTCCGCAGCAGATCTCCGCATTCATTCTGCAGAAGATCAAGCGCGACGCGGAAGAATATCTCGGCGAGCCCGTCAAGAGAGCAGTGATCACCGTGCCCGCGTATTTCGACGACAACCAGCGTCAGGCGACGAAGGACGCCGGGGAGATCGCCGGCTTGGAAGTCGTGAGGATCATCAACGAACCCACCGCTGCCAGCCTCACTTATGGCCTGGACAAGGCGGACAAGGACATGCGCATCCTCGTCTTCGATCTCGGCGGAGGCACGCTCGACGTCACCATCATGGAGTTCGGCGAGGGAGTTTTCGAGGTGAAATCCACTTCCGGGGACACGCAGCTCGGTGGCACGGACATGGACCAGTTGATCGTCGACCATATCGCCAAGGACTTCAAGGCAAAAGAAGGCGTTGACCTCGCAAAGGACGCGACCGCCATGCAGCGCCTCCGGGAGGCGGCGGAGAAGGCGAAGATCGAACTCTCTACTACCATCGAGAGCGACATCAATCTGCCCTTCATCACCTCAGGCAAGGACGGGCCGAAGCATTTGAACTTCCGGCTGACGCGCGCGAAGGTCGAGGAATTGATCGATCCCCTGCTCAAGCGGTGCGTCAGGCCCCTGGAGCAGGCCATCAAGGACGCGAACCTCGGCAAGGACAAGATCAGCAAGATCATCCTCGTCGGCGGCCCCACGCGCATGCCAGCCGTGCGCAAGCTCGTCGAAGATTATTTGGGCAAGAAGGCGGAGCGCGGCGCTGATCCCATGGAATGCGTCGCTCAAGGCGCGGCCATCCAGGGCGGCGTGCTGGCGGGCGAGATCAAGGATATTCTGTTGCTCGACGTCACCCCGCTCACGCTCGGCATCGAGACGCTCGGCGGAGTCATGACCCCGCTGATCGAGCGCAATGCCACAATTCCGACGAAGAAGAGCCAGATCTTCTCCACGGCCAGCGACAACCAGCCCGCGGTCACAATCAACGTGCTGCAGGGCGAAAGGCCGATGGCCGCGGACAACAAGGCGCTCGGCAGGTTCGATCTCGTCGGCATCCCTCCCGCGCCAAGGGGCGTGCCGCAGATTGAAGTCACGTTCGACATCGACGCCAATGGAATCGTGCACGTCGGCGCGAAGGACTTGGGCACAGGAAAGGAGCAGAGCATCCGCATCACCGCCGCCCAGAAGCTCGACAAGGGGGACATCGAGCGCATGAAGAAGGACGCCGAGAGCCACGCGGAAGAGGACAAGAAGCGCCTCGAGAAGGCCCAGACGCTCAACGAGGCCGAGAGCATGGTTAACCAGTACGAGAAGCTCATCGCCGACATGGGCGACAAAGTGGACAAGAAGCAGCTCGAGCCCATCCAAAAGGACATCGAAGGGTTGAAGCAGCTCCTCAAGGACAAGGACGCAAATTTCGAGGCCATCAAGCGCGCCAAGGAAGATCTTTTGAAGAAATTCCAAAAGGTCTCCGAGGAGCTCTACCGCAAGGCCGCCGAGGAGCAGGCGAAGAAGCAGGCAGGGGAAAGCGGTCAAGGCGGCGCCAAAGGCAAGCCCGGAAAAGGCGATGATGACAACGTCGTTGATGCCGATTACAAGGTCGAGGATGAAGGCAAGAAAGACGACAAGAAGAAGGGTAAGTAAAAGGAAAAGTTAAGACGTGAGGAAGGAAAGGCGGTCGACGGGCTTCTCCGAAGCCCTCCTCGGCGCCCAGAGGGATTCCCCGCCTCGGCGACCGCCACGTGGCACTGGCGGCTAGGGGTCGCTCCATCCGGAATGGCCGCAGGACTCCGAAGGAGTCCGTCAGCGCCAAAATTTTCAGTTCCAGAAATCCCTAAGCTAAATCCTTAAATAACAGCCCGCATGCGTGAAAAAGAATGGCCAAAGACTACTACAAGATCCTCAGCGTCGAGCGCAACGCGACGAAAGAAGAGATCAAGAAAGCGTACAAGCAGCTCGCCAAGAAATATCATCCCGACTTGAACAAGTCGCCCGAGTCAGAGCAGAAGTTCAAGGAGATCAACGAGGCCGCGGCGGTGCTGGGGGACGACGCGAAGCGCAGCCAGTACGATCAATTTGGCGACGCGGACGCGTTCAAGCGCGCCAGCGGAAGCGGCTTCTCGGGCTTCGACTTCGGCAGCTTCCGCGACTTCGCGGGCTTCGACTTCGGGGACATCTTCGACCAGTTCTTCTCCGGCGGCATGAACGGCGCTCGCCGGCGGTCAAGGAGGGGCGCCAACATCCGCGTGGACATCGAGATCACGCTCGAGGAGGCCGCGGAAGGCACGACCAAGACGCTATCAATCCCGCGCGAGGAGACATGCCCGCAATGCGACGGCTCAGGCGCCGCCTCCCCAGGCGACATCAAAACGTGCCCCGAATGCCAGGGCGCGGGGGTCAGCAGGCGCACCCAGCGCACTCCTTTCGGCCTTTTTTCCACCACCGCAACGTGCGGCACCTGCCGCGGCCGGGGCAAGACCGTTGAACGGGAGTGCCCGGAGTGCGATGGCACCGGCCTGGTGAAGCGCACGAGGAAGATTGAGGTGAAAGTGCCTCCCGGAGCCGAGGAGGGCACCAACCTCCGCATCACAGGCGAAGGCGAGGCGGGAGAGGAAGGCGCTGGCCCGGGAGATCTCTATGTCATCATCCACGTCAGGGAGCACGATACGTTTGAGCGAAGGGGCGACGACCTGTACGTGAAGGCCGAGGTTCCGTTCGCGACCGCGGCGCTCGGCGGGGAAGTCGAGGTGCCGACGCTCCAGGGCAAGGCGAAGCTCAGGATTCCCGCCGGCACGCAGAGCAACACCGTCTTCAAGATGCGCAGCAAAGGCGTCCCGTATCTCCACGGCTCCGGGGAGGGCGACGAGCTCGTCGAGGTCGTGATTGAAGTCCCGAAGAACCTCAGCCGGCGCCAGCGCGAGCTCCTGGAAGAATTCGCCGAGCGCCCGAAAAAGAAGAAAGGGTTTTTCAAGTAGTGTCACCATTTTTAAGTAGATTTCTTGGAAAAACTTAAATAGGGTTTCAGCATTCGCGGAAAATATGTCTGCATTTGATAACGGTGTGGCTTCCCTGCTTCCCATCATCCCCCGATTCATCGTCGGAAGGGTGGCCCGGCAGTATATTGCGGGGGAGACCATCGAAGATGGCATAGAGCGCATCAGAACCAATTACGACACATTCGGCGACGATGCCACGCTCGATATTTTGGGAGAATTTGTAAGGAACCCCAGCCAGGCAAGAGAGGCTGTCCAGCACTATGAACGCGCCATCCTTCTTCTTGCGCAGGGGCATACCCAAGGCGGGCGTAAAGTATCGGAAATCACGACAGTCTCATTGAAAGCGACGGGCATCTGCATCAATCCCTCTAAAGAGCTCACGCCCGCGTTGGAGCAGATCGTGAGCTATGCCGAACAGTTTGGCGTCGGAGTCACATTGGACATGGAGAACAGCCCGTACACAAGCCTCACTTTGGCCGCGGCCCAAGAGATGTGGTTGAGGGGGCACAGGAATTTTGGAGCATGCGTGCAGGCGATGCTGGATCGCACAGAAAATGATGTTGCAGAGCTCTTTGCCCCTGATGCGGAATATCCTATAGCAAGGAAAGATATCCGCGTCCGGATAGTCAAGGGCATCTACCGAGAATCCGCTGATATCGCTTCGCGGGATAGGGAAGAAATCCGGAAGAGATACCGCCAAAGAGTGAGGCAGCTCCTGGACGCGGGTGTCTATGTCGAGATTGCGACCCACGACCTTCCCTTGATTTACGATGCCTTAAACGTTGTCAGGGAAAGAGGAATCCCCGCCAGCCGCTATGAATTCCAATCCCTGTTAGGGGTAAATAACGTGCATAAAGCCGAACCGGAGATCGTAGAGATGGGAGCGAAAAGAAGAGTCTACATCCCGGTAGGGAAGGACGGGTATGGGTATAGCGTCCGCCGCCTACGAGAGAACCCTGAAATCGCTGGCCATGTGGTTAAGAGTCTTCTTTTCGGAAATATGCTTAACTCCAAAAGAGTCCCGCTGTCTGAAAGAAGGCCTCTCCGAGCTTAAAGATTCTCCAGATAGCCCGCCACGCTCTTCGGCACCAGCTTCCTCCATGCATCGCCCTTCTCCATCATCTCCCTCGTGATGGTGCCTGACACCCCTTTCAAGAACCGCACGCCTCTCACCGGAACCCCGGCCTTCTCGAACAGCTCTTTCGTGTGCGCGTTTCCGGTGTACACAAGATCAAATTCTCCTACGATCTTCTTCACGTGCCCGACCCACGCAGAATCCTCATTGATGTCGGGAATCGCGATAATCTCAAATCGCGAGATGTTCGCGTCATGCAGCGCCCTTTGGATCATCTCGCTCCGCTGCTCAAAGGAAAAAGGATTCTCCGCAGTCCCCGCCTCTTCCGAGCTTCCTACACCAATGACAACCTTCTCAGAAAAGCCCAGGGCGTCCTTCACGTCGCGCAGGTGGCCCTTGTGGAAGGGCTGGAACCGGCCGACGAAGAGCGTGATCATTTCAGCTCGAGAATGGGCGGGGACTCGCGCTTGTGCTTGTTGCGCTCCATGCGTTGGAGCGTCTTCTTCACGAGGTTGTCCTTCTTGTTCAGCTTCTCGTCCAGCAGCACCTTCCGCAGGATGCCGTCCAGCTTGGCGTAGCTCGCCCCTAAATCCGCCTCGTCCGTCTGCCCGACCGTGAGCTCGGCCGAAGGCCTTTTACGGATGATGGGCTCAGGGATGGCAAGGAACCGGGCCATCTCGTATATTTGCGTCTTCAAAAGATCCCCGATGGGGAGCACGTCGCAGGCCAAATCCCCATATTTCGTGCCATAGCCGAGCAGGATCTCGCTCTTGTTGGACGTGCCAACAACTAGGGCGTTGTTGCTGTTCGCGTAATTGTAGAGCAGCACCGCGCGGATCCTGGACTTGATGTTCATGAGCGCCACCTTGCTCTGCTTCCAGGCCAGGGAAGAAAAGGCCTCCAGATACGGGTTGATCGGCACCTGCACCGCCTTCACCTTGAACTTCCGTGCGATCATCAGCCCATCCTCGATGTTCTGCTTCTGGGTCAGCCCGAGCTCGGGCATGATGAGTGCTGTGACATTTTTCGGGCTCAAAGCGTCGCAGCATAGCTTGAGCACAACCGCCGAGTCCACCCCTCCTGAAACGCCCAGGACTGCCTTCTTGTGGTGCACGCGCCTGAAGAAATTCCGCAGCTCGTCAACGAGGCGATAATACTCTGTTTTCATCTCAAAAGGGTATGGCGGAAGGTATATAAAGATTCCGGGGAAGGATTTAAAAAGGAAAAATCATTCTCAGGCAATATGCCAACGGTGGAAGAGGCGTTAAGGTATGTCGCATTGCCTAGAAGAGATCCTCACCCCTCTCAGGGATCTGCTCTTGAGAAGATCGCCTCCGCTGAAACTACCCGGCCTGTCGGCGAGAAAAACGCACACGATCTCTTCATCCCGATGGGCAGCGTTGGTCTTGATGATCTTAAAGTCGTTTATGATGGGAAAAACGGTCTCCTTTCAATCGAAAAGCAAGAGAAGGGGCAAAGGAGCAATGATTTCTTCTCGCTGCCAAGCGACGGGCGATATGAAATTCAGGCCAGATATGACCAGATAAAGCAAGGGCTTGCAATCCATTACGAGGCGCGCGACTACCAGAACGACATCGCGAGGGCCAAGGTGGACTTCACGAACCGCGTCGACAAGTTCTTGGAGGTCTTCCAGGCGAATGTCTTCCCCGGCCTCCGGGGCTTCACGTATCTTGGGATGGGCAAGATGTGGAGAAGGGACATCGACCCAGAGCCAGAGCTGGTTGACGTCCACGAGGCCATCCACACCCCGGACGAGTATGAGACCAGAGTTCTGACGACGTGGATGCTGGACAGGAAGCTGCCGAGATATAAGAATACTTGATGAGTGTGTTTATTTCTTTAAGCGTTCGTAAGCTTTCAGAATTTCGCGCATCCCTACTGCCCGCAGTTCATTCAACGCTCTCACCGCATCTTCTGGGCGCTTCAGCATCGCATCATACATCGCGCCATAGTTGGTAGCCTGAGATCCGAAAAGTTCGCTGAAATTGACACCTAGAGTTTCGGCCGCGCCGCCTTCGGCGGCGACGACACGACGTACCCCACGGACGCGGACGTCCGAGTTGTCCACGCCCGGGTCACTGGCGCCGAACCCCAAGCCGCCGTCCCGCCTGCCCAACCTAGACGCCCTTGCGAGGGCGGTGCCTTCGGCGGTTTTGGCTTGCACATAACCCGGATTGAGAACCCAGATTCGAGTGGCTTCAACAACAGAAATCGGGCGGTCTTGGCCGCGCGTCCTGACGAGGTTCATGGCCGGGGCGAAATCTTCGCCTTGCCCATAAGCCCATTCCGCAAGCTTTCGCTGGTCGGGATTGAGCCTGTCATATCCACTAGGAGTTGTAGGGAGGTCGAAGAAGCTGAATTCGTTATCGTGCCTTTGCAGTCCCAGGTTTTCGAGGATAACCTCGATAGCTTTTCCTTCCGAGACCGCCTGGCGCGCCTGCGCGAACTGGTCGCCAGGCACAGCGTAGTTTCTTGTTGCCCTGAGCTGCCTGCATGCCTCGCCGACGTTTTGGGCGACAGGGCTGAACTCTTCGGGCGTCATGATGAGACGGGATTTCTCGTCTTCTGGAGTGTGATAAACGGGGCCGTCCGCGGTGTAGAACCAGACATTTCGGACATCAGGATTCGTAAGGCGCTCTTGGGTAATCTGGCGCGCAATCTGCCACGTGCCCGGCTCGAGCTGAGGGACTGCCTCATCTATTGGGGCCGGGATGCTCACCAGATTATCTAATACCATGTTCACCTAGGGAATGAACAGAGTATATAAACCTTTCCGTAGATTGCTACTTTTAAATGGTGAATTATATCTTCAATTTAGAACTCTTATAGATCTTTTCTTTATACGGCTTGAGACGAACAATCCTCGCAGCAATGTTGCGCTTCGACATCTCCTCTTCCAAGGCATCCGCGAACACCTTCTGGTCATACCCCAGGCAGATGACGTCCGGCCGCAGCTCCCCGATGATGCGGTATTTGTCAGCATGGTGCCCAAAAACGATGTGATCAGCGATGCCGACGGCGGCCATATGCTCCTTCCGTTCATCCTCAGAGAATGTTGGTGTATGCTTCTTCACCTCCTCAATCGTGGAATCCCTGGCTAAGACCTCCTTCAGGAATTCCAAGTGCCCCGCGTGGATCAGGTCAAAGCTGCCGAAGACCATGACGCGCGTCATAAGAAAAGGGAAACGATAACTCTAGTTAAATCTTTTGCAGGTTCCACGCATCGGAGGAATATTTTTCGGCTGCCAGCTGTTCCACGCGCCGGAGTTCCTCGCTCGTGAGCTCGTCTTTTTTCAAAGTGATGCCCAGGGCCTCCTCGAAGCCCCATTGCATCGCGCGGGAGAGCTCCTCATAGGAGACGGCTTTGCGAAGCTCATTATGGATAGAGGTCATGCGCTCGCTCAAGCTCGCAACCATCTTCTCAGAATGGGAGAGGAAGCAGTGCGAATAGCGGGTGATGTCGCTGTCCAGCAGCACAGCGCCGTGCTGCAGCACTTTCCCTTGCGTCCTTTTCTGGGCGCTTCCAACGAGCTTCTTGCCGTTCACCAGAATCTCGTACCAGCTCGGCTCCTGGAAGCACACGGCGCTCTTCTCCCCCTTCTCCACAGCGTTGTTCATGGTGGCGTCCAGGCCCAAAAGAGACAGCGCCCGCAAGATCCCAGAGCTGATGTATTTGTAAGACTCCTGGATCGACGCCGGGACAAGAGATTCATCCACAATGAACGAATAGGTCAGCTCCCGGTCATGCAGCACCGCGTTGCCGCCGGTGATCCGCCGCACGATGCCGATGCCTTCTGATGCGCAGAACTCAACATCAATCACGCCCTTAACAGCTTGCGCGTTCCCGAGCGACAATCCCGGCGGCTTCCAGCGATAGAATCGCAAGACAGGCAGGGGAGATGAGAGCAAGGCCTCGTCGATCGCCATGTTCATCGCCGGCGTATTAAAACCGGTCTCCAGGAAGCGGAAGTCCATGAGGGAAGGCAATCTCAAACGCTATAAAAAGCAATCGGGTAGGTCAGGAGGGTTTGGGGGCAGTCCGCACCTCAGCTTCTTTGATTTTCTGGATTTCCGAATATCTTTTCCTCATCTTTTCATCAGTCATCCCAAACATTTCCAAAACCAAGTATCCTGCCTTCTCTAGCCCGTTCTTCCCGATTCCGGACACGATAATGGGCCGTTCTCCCGGCGTGCTCGCTGAAGCTAAGAGCGTATCTCTTGGCTCATAGCCCTCACCCCGGAGTGGAACTGAGATAACGGGGAGGTGCGGTGCCCAAGATTTGGCCACGATGGGAAGATTGGGGATAAGTCCAGCGACTGCTATGATGGCTTTAACAGAGTCATCCAAGCTTCCACAATAGTCCCGCAAGGCATCGGGGTTCCGATCCGAGGAGATGACAGAATATTCATAAGGAATCTCTGCAGCCTCCAAGATGCGCAATAACTCTGATTGAACAAGGGCAGGCTCGTCTTTCCTGCTCCCGAGAAGGATTGCGACTTTTCGCTGCAGGAAGGGGTTCTCCAATGTGTGCTCTATTTCAGATAGATGCCTCGACCTCCGCACGGCTTTCCGGGAAACCTCATAAATCTTCCCTTTCTCAACGACATAATGCCTCACTTCGCCAGAAAAATTCATGTTCTCGGCAACTTCTTCGGTTAAGGTATGCATCTGGACATCATGGGGAGACCCGTCCTTGGTGAGAACAGCGACCTTTTCCACCCTTCCCAACCGCAGGAGAGTAGGAAGCTTTTGGGCCAACTCATGGATGTGAGATTTTTCCGCGCAGAAATGATACACGTTTGCCTTGCCTTCGATAGCTTCAACTACTCTATGGAGATGGTGCGGCGCCACCTCATGGAGATCATGCCCGTACAAAACCACCGTCCCCTGGACATTGTTGGTATGCGCCGTGGTGAAATACTCCCCCGACGGCGAGAGAAAGGTTCTTAATACCGTCTTAAGCTTTTCAAAATCAACAAACCAGTCATCCAAATACGGCAGGGTCTCCTGAGGCGCACTTTTCTGCCTGTCCGTGAATCCAAAAACTAAGAGCTTGTTGTCTTTTGCGCGCACAATCTCACGCAAAACCCCATCAGAGTGCCTGGGAAGGTAAGCAACCGCGATGTGGCTTTGGTCAACTAAGGCCAGGTCCTGCTGCACCAGTTCCTCGAGGGGAATTTGGTCGACATCCTTCCCCAAGGTGGGATCCAGAACCCTGAATCCTAGACCTTGAAACTCTCCACCATACACTGTTCGATATTTGACAATTTGATCTCGGCTGAAGTGCCCCTCCGCGCCGGCAAAAAAGAGCGATTTATACATGTGCAATAACTCCCCTGCAATTCGAGCTCTTGCAGTTGCATTCAAAATAGAGATCTGGGATTTCCTCTCGAGAATAATCGGTAGTTAACTCCTCCCCCTTTTCTATGTCTCTGAGGGCAACATCACACTGTGAGCGGACTTCCAGATTCGGCGAGCAGGAATGGTTCACATAGCGCTCAGGGGGCTGCAACAGCAAGTAGACCCCCTCGTCTAAGGAAGTAACATACTTCTTTTCCTCCGGGAGCAGATGCTCGACTTCATCCAGCCGTAATTTCACAGAGGTATCCCACATAAAGATACGGTCCCCTTTCTTGAAATGTTGATTCGCGAAAACTCCTTTCCCATGTACTGCTGATTCCTGGATCACAATATGATGGAGAGCCATGTTACCACTCAAGAAAGGAATACGAATTGCAATAAGAAATTATGTTGTGGCTTCACCACAACATTTATAAGAACCTTCACATACCTCGATGCTATGGACACAGGCATTCTCGAATCCCTCGGACTAAGCAAGAAAGAAGCGAAGATCTATGTCGCCCTCCTCAAGCTGAAACTTGCGCCCGTTACAAAAATCTCTGAAGAAGGCGGGGTGGACAGGACCCAAACATACGACCTGCTGCAAGGCCTCATAGAACGGGGCCTTGCCTCGTATGTCCTCAAGAATAACACAAGGCATTTCAGTCCCGCGCATCCAGAGAAGCTCCTTCAGGATCTGCAAGAGAAGGAAAAGGAATTCCGGTCCGTCCTTCCGCACTTAAAACATCTCTTTTCGCAACAGCCGGAGAGAACCGTTGTTGAAGTCTTTAGCGGGATCGAGGGTCTGAAAGCAGTCTACAAGAATCTGCTAAAGAGCGGAAATGACTACCTCCTTCTGGGAACGCCGCAAAAATTTGAAACCATGCTCCCGATCTTTGCAAAGCAATTCCTGAGGCAGGTTGAGAAAGAAGGCACGAAAGAAAAGATCGTTTTCAGCAGTGCAGAAAAGTTTACAAAGATAAAGAGGGGGGAATACAGATATCTCAGCCAGGATATCTTCAGCCCGACCGATGCCCTGATTTATGATGGGCATGTCGTCTTGTTCATCTGGTCAGAGCCGTATCATGTAATTGTCATGCGCAGCAAAGAACTGGAAAGGACATATAGGAAATATTTCGACTTTCTTTGGCATCATGCGAGACCACTATAATGGCCTGTATTACGCCAAGGGCTTCGGATGCTCATGCCCTAATTTCCGCTTGCCCTTGAGATGGCGGAGATGCCTCACCTGCTCGTCCATGAACTTCTGCACGCTAAAGCCGTGCTTCTCGATGAGCGCAGCCGCATGGTGCCCGCCCAGGAAGTGCGGCATGATCACGTATGAAGCGCCATGGTCATAGAGCTCCATCGCCTCGTCAATGTCGTGCGAGACGGCGATGAAGATCGCTTTCGCCTTCGCGTCCTTCAGCTTTCCCAGGAGAAACAGGTTGGTGTCAAGCGAGGTGATGGTTGAGATTACCATCCGGGTAGAAGACAGGTTCAAGTCATTGAGCAGCTCCGAATCGTTCGCGTCGCCGTATCTGCACTCAATGCCCTCCTTCGCGAGCGCCACGACCGTGTCCGGGTTGTAATCAACAACCAAAAAGCGCTTGCGCATCTTCTGCAGCTTCTGCACCAGATCATGGCCGATGCTGTTGTAGCCGAACAGCAGCGCCTCGTACGCTACATGGTGGTGATATTTCTTGTTGTCCACCTTCTCGCCCCTGCGCTCGAAGATCGAGAAGCCGGGAGAAAGAAAAGCGTAAATCCGCTCGGCGTGCTGGATCAAATAGCTTGACAGCGCGATCGTCAGCAGGCCAACAGCGGTGATGATGGAAAGGGCATCAGGCGACACATGGCCCAGGACAAGCGCGAGGCTCATCACGATCCAGGAGAATTCGCTGATCTGCGCCACGGTGAGGCCGGCAAAGAAGCTCGTGCGTTTCGTGTACCCCATGATTCCCATGATCGTCATCACGATGAGCGGATTCCCGATGAGGACAAGGAGCGAGAAGAGCAGGATGGCCCAGAGGTGCTGCTGGATATTGGCGAAGGCCATCTGCGACCCGAGCAGGATGAAGAAGATGACGAGGAAAAAGTCCCGGAGCGGCCTCAGCTTGCAGCTGATCTCATATCGATAGGGAGAGAGAGACAATAAAACTCCGGCGAGGAAGGCGCCGATTTCAATCGTGAATCCAAGCGAGGTAAACAACGCAGAAACGACAAAAGCCCAGCCGAGCGCGAACAGCAAAAGGAGCTCTTGCGACTTTGCGAAAGAAGCCGTGAGCCGGGGGAGGATGAAATAGCCGATGAGGAAGAGGCTCAGCAGGAGCCCGACAATCTTGAAGATGGTCTCGGTAACAAGCAAAGTGCTTGCGCCGGTCTTGAGCGAGGACATCACCATCAGGATGACAATAGCGATGAGGTCCTGCACAATGAGGAAGCCGATGGAGATCCGGCCATAAAGTTTTTCAGTGTCGCCCTTGTCGGAGAGCAGCTTCATGATGACGATGGTGCTGCTGAAGGACAGGCCGATGGCGATGTAGAAGCTCGTCAGCCAGGAAAAGCCAAGGCCGAGCGCAAGGCCATACCCCAATAGCACGGTGAACAGCACCTGTCCCAGGCCAGTGATCAGCGAGACCTTCCCCACATCCTTGATGATCTTCGGGTTGAGATTGAGCCCGACGATGAACAGCAGCAAGGCCACCCCGAGATGGGAAAACAGCGTGATGGTCTCCTGCGACCGGAGCACATTGAAGAAGGAAGGCCCCGCAAGGATGCCCGCGAGGATGTAGCTGACAATCAGCGGCTGCCTGAGCACCCTCAGGATGATGGCGAGCAGCACCGTGAGCCCGATAATAAGGCTCACTTCCGCGAACGGGTCCATGCCACGTCCCCAGACAGGGCCTTTTAAAATCCTTTCGGCAGTTTGATGGGCGACAATGGTTTCGTATGGCAAGTCGCCCAGTATCCCGCAGAGGGAGAACCGAACGTAGTGAGGTTAATCTTTGGAGGACAGAACAATTTTTATCCAAGGACTTCTGTTCTCCATTAGTTTTATATATCGGCCTCGGTTCGGCTCATGCGGTGATCATCCATGTTGGACAGCATGAATAAGCATAAGGATTGGATGTATGTCGTGTTCCGCGTCCTGGTGGGCTTGGTGTTCTTCATGCACGGCGCGCAGAAGATGTTCGGCTGGTTCGGCGGCGGCAAGGTCGCGAATCTGGCGACGCTGTTCGGAGCCGCCGGCATTGTCGAGGTGGTTGTAGGCTTGTTGCTCATCTTCGGGCTCTGGAGCAGGCTGATGGCCGCGATCGGCGCGGTTGAGATGCTCGTCGCCCTGATTACGATGCACTTCCCGCAAGGATGGAACCCGCTGCAGAATGGGGGCGAAGCCGCGGTGCTGTACTTCGCCGCTTTCCTCGTGATCCTCAGCCACGGCTCGGGGAGATGGAGCCTGGAAGGGGCCCTGAAAAGGAAGTGAATTTTTTCTTTTTCCTATGAAAACCCTGGTCATCTATGCCCATCCGGACACGCCGGCGCACTGCCCGTGGATTCTTGAGTGCGTGGAGCGATGGCTGAAAGCGTCCAAACAAGGGTATGAGCTTCTCGACCTCTACAAGATGAAGTATGACCCCATCCTGCACGAGGATGAGCATTACACGTCAGGAGGGAGAACCGTCTCGCCTGTGAACCAGAGAATCCAGAAGAAAGTCGCGGAATCTTCGCACTTCATCTTCATTTATCCTATTTGGTGGAACTCGCCGCCCGCCATCCTCAAGGGATTCCTCGAGAAAATCGTCTGGCCGCGCTTCGCGTTCAGGTTCAGCAAGCTGGGAATCCCGGTAAAGCTGCTCAGGGGAAAGAAAGCCCTCCTCTTCACCACCTCGTCTTCCCCAGCGCTCATCTTCCATACTTGGTTCATGGCCGCCGGCGCCTGGACCGTGGGAAGGGACGCGCTCGGCTTCTGCGGCTTCAAAACAAGATACTGCCATTTCGGGAACTGCAAAGTGCTGACGGAAAAGCGGAAGATGAGGATGGAAAGAAAAGTGATAAGGCGGCTGAGTCGTTTCTTTTAGGAACAAGTCCGAAGGGCCTCAACGAAAATATCAGCTCCCCAGAGTACCTTTCCTGTCTTAAGGATGCCGAGGACCACCTTATTTCTTCTCCTAAGATTGTCATTCAAATCCTGCGGCGTCTGATAGAGGGCATGGAGCCTCTTGGTCTTGAGATTCTGGATTTTTGCAACGGTGCCCATCACGTTAGCCAGATCCTTCTTATTTAGTACTATAAGGATATCAATATCCCGCGCTTCCTTGTCTTTGGTTAGTACAGAGCCAAACAGTATGCCCGCAAGCGCATGCTGGCGCAACTGCAGCAAATCCTCCTCCTGCACCCGAGCGTAAGCACTGAGCTGGTGCTGCGAGAGCACATATTCGACGAGCTTTCTGCTCGTTTCTATTGAGAGGTCCAATCGATAGAACACAGCATTGGCTAGCTTCTCTGGTTTTACAATCTTGGCCGATTCGAGCTTCTTGAGAATCTTGTGAGTTCCGTTGGGGCTCAAAGCGAGGCGTTTGGCTAACGCGTTAATGCTGTTTTTTTCCTGAAAGTTGCGGGCGAGGTAATCCACAACCGCAGCCTCGTTGGGAGTGAGCCCCAGCATCTTTTATACACCTCTAGTTGATGATTATCAACCCTAGGTATATAAAACTTCCGCTAGCTTTTGAGATCCCGTTTCGCAGTTTCAAGGATATCCTGCGCATCCTCTTTTAGAATCTTCACAACGCCTAGATCGAGCCGGACTCCCGTTCCATACTGGAACGTTTCACGAAGCGAGAGGGCATCTTGGAAATCATTGTCGAAAGCGAAGACCTTGCGAACCTGCTCTGGCGTAAGGCTGGTCTTCTTTTCGTGGATGAGCACTTCCACAGCGGCGAAAGTGCACTCTTGGTTTCTCGACTCATAGCCCTGCTTAGCCAGGAGAGCAAGCAAGGAGTGGTAAATGGCATAGAATCCTGCGCTTACTGCCCAATCCGGATAGCTCCCATCCAAAAGATACTGCATAACCCTGAGGTTATGAAAAGCTTTTTCGATGTGCTCATTGGCTGCTTCCAGACTAGGACTTACAATCTTAATCCCCCTATGTCTTGCGCCTTCCTTCTCCGCCTTCCTGAGGCACCAGCCGAGTTTGTTGCGCGCGTGGCTCATCCTGTCCGCCACTCATAGAACCTATCTATGATTTCCACGTCCCTGAGATGCTCGTACTTGCAATGCTTGATGTCAAACGTATGGTATGCGGGATCCACGAGAATCCTTCCTCGCTCGATGTCAACAGAGGCGCAGCCGTGATGGACTTTCTTGTGCTTGTAGTCGCGACTCACGCTCACATAGCCGGAACGAAGGCCGGTGCTGCGCGCCATCGAGACATAGAGAAACGCCTGCTCTCCGCAAACGCCCCCTCCTCTCCTAAATGTTTCCAGGCTGGTGGCATAAGGGCGGAATCCTCTCTTGCGATAGTCAATATGCTCCTGCATCCAGTCGAAGATGCGCCTTGCCTTGGCCTCTCGGGTGGAGCAATGCCTTGTCTCCCTCCTGATGATATCGATGAGCTCGTTCGAGATGGCGAAGGGGTCAATAACTGAGTCGTCATTCACGTGAACCTTGTATCCGTCGGGGAGGCGATACGGCTCGGGCTGCTGCGCGCGCAGGGCAGGAACGACCGGCGTGGGGGGAAAGGTGAAAAATTCCGGAACCTGGGGCCGCTGGGAACGGAGCTTCTGCACAAGGCCGGGAATCTCGGGCTGGAAGAAAAGGGAAGCGTCAAGGAAAGGCGGGGAAGACAGAGAAGAAAGATCTGGAGATGGTCTCGCTCTGCGCAGCACCCCTACCAATTCTTCAGGGCGCATGTCTCCGCAACAAGCGTTCCTGTTCAAAAGCGCGCCTGCCGTTGATCTGCTCGATTTCCGTGATGAGCTGCCCGAGCTGGGGGTTGCTGGTGGAGAACAGCCGCAGGTTAGGATCCTCCTCAAGGATGCCCTGAAGCTCGTGCATGCCATCGGAGAAATGCGTGTTCAGCCGGTGGTGGAAGGCGGCGAGCGACGCGAGCCCTTGCTGGCAGGCGACGCTGGCGCGATACAGGTTGTCGAACTGCAGGTAGGCGCGGTGCGTGTTGCGCAGCGCTTCGTTGATGTCGCCGCTCCCCTCCTTGATGCGCATGGCCAGCACATACGCCGCCCGGAACAGCCGCTCCATGTACTCGTAGAACTGCGAGATCTCGATGTTGCCTAGCTCGCGATCAACAACCAGGGCATAAACCCCCTTGCCCTGCACGTCGATGGTGCGCTCAAGGTCGAGGCGCTCGCGGTTCAGCTCGAAAAAGGTCTTCCCGTCCTTGACATCCCCGCGCCGCATGCCCCCCATGAACGCGACCAGCTCCCGGTGCCGGTCAAGGATCCCAGGAAGCGTGGCCTCGAGGCGCTTCCGCGCGTGATACTGCTCCTCCTGCTTTCCCATCGATTCGTCAACAGTCGCCTTCAGGTGCTCGTACTCGATCTCCGCACCCATAAAAACCTGGTCAGCGATGCCGCAGAGCTGGTCCATGCGCCGGATGTTCTCGACGAAGAGCTCATGATAGGTGGTGTAAAGCGAGCGGGCGCCCACCGCCCGCCTGAACAAATCTTGCACGTGCACGAATCCATTATAGAGGGAGCTGGCGTCTGCGCGGACCATCACCTCGAATCTGCCATGCACCTGGTTGATGCCGTCCACCACTTCCGTGATCCTGGAAAGGTTATAGGGCGTCGAGATGGCGCTCCTAGGAGTCGCCTCGTAGATGCGCCTCGCAAGGCTTTCCCGGGAAGGCTCAGCGTCCATGCTCCACCCCAAAGATGTCTTCAAGCGATGAATATTCGGGCCACACCGTGCGTTCCCGGAAATTCACGAGATAGGGCTGCTTGTCCGGCCCTCGGATACGATAGGTATTCTCGACAACCTCCTCGAGTTTCCTTTCTTTTGCGATTCCAAGATGGTATCCGACGAACAAGCCCGCTCCGACAAGCAGCGACGGAACCAGGAAGCGCCTTATAGCGGCCATTATTCCCCCTCCAAAGCTTTCAAAAATGTGGAAATGACCCCTAGAGCTTCCTCATGCGGCTTCTGCTGTTTCAGATATCCCAGCGCGCGGGGCCCGAAGTGCAGCAGCAGTTCCGGTTTCTCCTCCGCCTTCTGCCGCATGCGCTCGAACATCAGGAGATACGTGCGCGGCTCCAGCTCAAGAGAGGAAAGCCCTGAGCGCAGAAGGTCGTTTGCCTGCTCAGGATGGGTTGGAAAGCCCTGCTTTGTCAGCGCGACAAGGTCAGGGTAGGCAGAATGAGCGGCATGAGGGTTCTCTTTCAGATAGGTGAGGGCCGGCTGGACAGCATGCTCCGGACTGTTCGGGATGACAACATAGGTTGCAGCAGCACCAATGGCAACACCCGCCACGAGCGATTTGAGCCCCATGACTGGAATGGGGATGGGCTCCTTAATATGCGCTCACTGGACAAATCCGGAAGATTTCCGGAATTAGCTGTCAGAATCCGGATCGCCTATACCTTTGAGCTTCTTGGTAAGCGGAATCTTTCCGGCGCAGTGCTGGCACTCGACAACAAAGCTCTGCACGCCCTGGAAGCTTTTTCTCTTGTACGGCGCTGAAGACTCTCCTTGTTTGCCGCAGTGGAGACAGGTGTAGACTGCCTCTAAAGTCAGACCCTCTTCATGGACTATTTTCTGCTCAGTAAAGCCACAAGACGGACAAACATAGATATCTGCGCGGATTTTCACCTTTCCTTTCTCTACGGGCTTGCCCATCTGCGCCTTGTGGCACTTCGGGCATTCCTTGCGCCGCGCCCAGGCCATCACCTTCCCTTTCGGCAGCGTCCTGTTGGTGAAATACACGCACCCGTCCATGCTCTCTGGGATTTTCATATGTTGAGTCCACTTCATCGGATTTATAACATTTGTGGAAATGTCTTTAAATAACAGAAAATACAATGAAGCGATGACCTACTACGATGACATCGCTGAAGGATATGAGGAACTCCATAAGGAAGAGCAGGAGAAGAAGGTTCGGCTGCTAAAAAAATATATTGTAGTAAAGCCAAAAGAAAAAATCCTCGATGTCGGCTGCGGCACGGGATTGACGACCCTCCCCTGGGACGGCCAAAGATATGGCGTTGACCCTTCAAAAAAATTAATAGAGCGGGCTAGGGAAAAAGAGAGCGTCATCTACAAGGTCGCCCCTGCGGAGGACATCCCTTACCCGGACCATTTCTTCGATTGGGTGATCTCCATCACCGCCATCCAGAACTTCGAAGATATCGAAAAAGGGCTTCTTGAGATGAAGAGAGTCGGAAAAGAAAGATTCGTGGTGACCACGCTGAAACAATCTCCTAAAATCAAAGAGATTGAAAGAATGGTCAAGAAACATTTTCAAGTGAAGGAAACCATTGAGGAAGAGAAGGATCGGATATTCCTTATCTAGGCTCTGTGGTCTATTCGATGATTTCCTTTGCCTTCTCTAGGATTTCTTTTGTAGTAGAGAGCATCTTGGTGTAGGCATCATCCCACAGACTGAGCTCTGCGCCATACTGCATGCGCTCGCGTATCTTCACGCTCGTATCCCTCTTTTCCGGATCAAGGGAGGCGATACGCTCAAGCAGAGCCCTGTCCAGATTCAGGATGCGTTCCTCAATGAGCAGATACATGAGCGCAAAAGTGCATTCCTGGTTTCTGGACTCATAACCGAATTTCAGGCCTATCGCCAAAAGGGACTGGTACATCACATAGAACAGGGTGCTGGCGCAGATATCCGAAAAGGCGCCCTCCTTAAGATAGAAGGTCGCATCAAGATAATGCCCCGCCTTACGAAGATGCGCCTGGGCCTCTTTCAGATTAGGCTGAATGCGAACCAGCCCGCGGTGCTCGGTCCCTTCTTTCTGTGCCTTCCTCAAGCACCATTCTACCTTATTCGCCGCTTGTGTCATACGCCGCCATTACCTCGTCCTCGCCGAATGCTATAATGCCTTTGAGCGCGTTCAGGATGACGGGATCTTTCTTTCTGATGTTCCTCCTGAAGTCCTTTGACGCCTGATAGAGCGGATGAAGGGGCTTTGCATTGATGCGGTTGAGCGCGTCAACTTCCTTGTCCAAGGGCTGGAGGTTCCTCTGGTCCGTGATGAGCACGACATCAATGTCCTTGGCGTCTTTTCCTTTCTGCAGCACAGAGCCGAAGAGGATTGCTGCTTTGGCGTGTTTCAGCCCTTTCAGCTCGGTGAGCCAACGCCGGACATACGGATCCGCCTTCTTCGCCTCCCGGGTCAGCAGAAATCTCAGAAGATTGCGCGCATATCCCTCTGAGAGATCGATCGTATAGATCACCGATTTTCCGACTTTGCGCGAAGTAACAGCCCCATCCTTCTCTAGTCTCTTCAGCATTCGAAGCGCATGCATCCTGCTCAATCCCGCAAGTTTCGCAAGACCGCTCGCGCTCAGTTCGTTCTCGGGATGCTTGAACAGCGCCAGGATTACCTGCTCTTCTTTGGTGGTTGCCATGTCACATAAAATGTTACATATGTAACTTCGGAGGTTACAACTGATTTATATACTTTGTGGCAGGCTGGTGGCGACCATCGAACTTTTCGAGAGGCCGGAAGCAGTTGAAGTCTTCATCATATTTTATATAGAAAAGCCCCAAAAGCCCCGGCATGAAGTTCGTCAACAAGTGGTACATCGGCATTTGGATTCTTCTCCTGGTCGCTTCCGCAGTGTTTGCCTTCATGGCCATGGGTAGCATCGCGTGCCTTCAAAACGTGCAGTATGATGAAGAGAAGATGATGAAAGAATGTGGAGTAACAGTTCAGGCTAGAGAGATACCGCGAAAATCCCGATTGGTGCCCGGGTGGGAAGGAAGCCATTGGATCTCCGAAGTGCCCTTCACTCTTTGAGGCGAGAGCCCTACTCTTCGCGATCGTCGCCATTCCGCTCTCTGTTCTCTACCATATCATCTATGGAATAGTGTATTTCATCGCGAGGAGAACAGTATCTCCGCAGCTGATTAATTTCTAGAAAGTAGAGTCTTAAAAATCGAAAAGTTTATATATTTAATATATATTTGATATATATCATGGCACGTATC
>JAGVXW010000006.1 GCA_018303575.1 Candidatus Woesearchaeota archaeon | reverse complement strand
TCCCAGAATGGGGGATAGAACGTCTGGGGCAGTTTCTCTGGTGCTGAAGGATGGCAGCGTCTTCTCTGGAACCTCCTTCGGAGCCAGGACGAGCGCTGCTGGCGAGGTCGTCTTCAACACCGGCATGGTGGGCTATCCTGAGAGCTTGACTGATCCGAGCTACGCCGGGCAGATTCTTGTGCTCACTTATCCTCTCGTTGGAAATTATGGCGTTCCCGCGAGAGAGGTTGAGGAAGGGCTTCTGAAGCATTTTGAATCCTCGAAGATTCATGTCAAGGGGCTAGTGGTCGCTGATTATTCCACTGAGCACAACCACTGGAGCGCGAAAAGCTCGCTCTCGGAATGGATGAAGGCAGAGGGCATTCCTGGCATAACCGGGATTGACACTCGCGCGCTCACGAAGCTGTTGCGAAGCCATGGCACGATGCTGGGGAAGATCGTCCAATCCGGAGAGAAAATCGGTTTTTACGATCCCAACAAGGAGAATCTCGTCGCGAATGTCAGCCCGAAGAAAGTTGAGATCTTCGGCACGGGCAAGATGCGCATTCTACTTGTGGATACCGGTTGCAAGAACAACATCATCCGGAGCTTCCTGAAAAGAGGAGTGAAAGTCATCCGCGTGCCCTGGGACTATGATTTCACGAACAAGCCCTATGACGGATTGTTCATCGCCAACGGTCCCGGCGACCCGAAGATGTGCAAGGCGACGATCCAGCATTTGTCCCAGGCGCTCGGCCAAGAAAAGCCCGTTTTCGGCATCTGCCTCGGGAACCAGCTTCTCGCACTTGCGGCAGGCGGCGACACCTACAAGCTGAAATTTGGCCACCGCGGTCAGAACCAGCCGTGCACAGAAGCGGGAACAAAGCGGTGCTACATCACCTCGCAGAACCATGGCTTCGCGGTCAACATGAAGACGATGCCCAAAGGATGGAAAGAATGGTTCGTCAACGCGAACGACGGCACGAACGAGGGCATCATCCACGCATCAAAGCCATTTTTTTCCGTTCAGTTTCACCCCGAGGCAACCCCTGGTCCGGTTGATACGACGTGGCTCTTCGACAGATTCCTGCGAATTGTGAGGGAGGGCAGATGAAAAAAGTCCTGGTCCTCGGCTCGGGCGCCATCAAGATCGGGCAGGCCGGCGAATTCGATTTCTCAGGCTCACAATGCCTAAAGGCCCTACGAGATGAAGGAATCAAGACTGTTTTGATAAACCCCAATATCGCAACCATCCAGTCAAGCGAGTCCATGGCAGATCAGATCTACTTTGTCCCTCTTACTGCTTGGAGCGTTGAACGGGTTATTGAACAAGAACGGCCCGACGGGATTCTGCTCAGCTTCGGCGGGCAGACTGCGCTGAACTGCGGAGTTGAGCTCGAGAGGAAAGGCGTCTTCAGGAAATACGGCGTCAAGGTCCTCGGCACCCCGGTCAGAAGCATCGAATGCACAGAGGATCGGGAGCTTTTCGTGAAAAAATTACATGAGATCCAAGTCAAGACGCCGAGAAGCAAAGCTTGCACGAATGTCGAATCGGCGCTCAAAGCCGCGAAAATCATCGGCTATCCGGTGATGATGCGCGTCGCCTACGCCCTCGGCGGCCTGGGCTCGGGCGTATGCAGAAATGAGCAGGAGCTGAAAGAGAGAGCGAGCCAGGCCTTCGCGAGCGTCAGGCAAGTCCTCGTCGAAGAATATCTTCATGGCTGGAAGGAAATCGAATATGAAGTCGTGCGGGACGCGTTCGACAACTGCGTCACGGTCTGCAACATGGAGAATCTCGACCCCATGGGCATCCATACCGGCGAAAGCATTGTGGTGGCGCCGAGCCAGACGCTGACGAACTCGGAATACCATAAGCTTAGGGAGATCGCCATCCGCGTGATCCGGCATCTCGGAATAGTTGGAGAATGCAACATCCAATATGCGCTTGCCCCAGATTCGGAGGAATACCGGGTCATCGAAGTCAATGCCCGGCTTTCGAGGAGCTCGGCGCTCGCGTCGAAGGCGACCGGATATCCGCTTGCGTTCGTCGCGGCGAAGCTGGCACTGGGCTATGCGCTCACTGAAGTGAAGAATTCCATCACCCAAGTCACGAGCGCTTGCTTCGAGCCCGCCCTCGATTATATCGTTGTCAAAATCCCACGCTGGGACCTGCAGAAATTCAGGCACGTGAAGCGCGAGATCGGCTCTGAGATGAAGAGCGTCGGCGAGATCATGGCGATCGGCCGTACTTTTGAGGAGGCGCTGCAGAAGGCGCTCCGCATGCTCGGCACCGGCATGGAAGGGTTGGTGGGCAACGGCCTCGAGTTCAGCCAATTGGACAAGGAGCTTCGCGAGCCGACAGACGAGCGTATTTTCGCCATCGCTGAAGCCCTGAAAGAAGGATTTTCGATAGACCGGATTCATGAGCTGTCCCGCATCGACCGCTGGTTCCTCTATAAAATCGGAAATATCATCCAGATGGAGAAGACGTTAAGGAAATTCAGGTGGATGCGTTTGAATCATGAACTGCTGCTCGCCGCCAAACGGATGGGGTTCTCAGACCGGCAGATTGGAATGATTGTCAAGAAAAAAGAGCAGGAAATCCGGTCGCTGAGGAAAAAATTCAACATCCGGCCCTATCTCAAGCAGATTGATACCTTGGCGGCGGAGTATCCGGCCAAGACCAATTACTTGTATCTGACGTACAACGCGCAGGAGGCCGATGTCTCGTGCCAGGGCCAGGTGATGGTGCTCGGCGGAGGCGCATATAGGATCGGGAGTTCGGTGGAGTTCGACTGGTGCTGCGTGAACGCGGTGCTCACTTTGCGGAAGCTTGGCTACAAGACGATGATGGTGAACTACAATCCTGAGACGGTGTCGACAGATTACGACATTTGCGACACGCTCATTTTCGACGAAATCAGCTTTGAGACGATCCTTGACCTCTGGGAGCAGGAAAAGCCGCTAGGGATTGTCCTTTCCATGGGCGGGCAGATCCCCAATAACCTGGCGCTTCCGCTCTATAAGAATGGCGTGAAGATTTTCGGCACCAGCCCGGTTTCCATTGATATCGCAGAGGATCGCCACAAGTTCTCGAAATTGCTTGATAGTTTAGGCATAGACCAGCCGGAGTGGAGGGAACTGACAACGCTGCGCGCGGCCAAAGCTTTTGCGAGGAAGGTAGGTTATCCTGTTCTCGTGAGGCCGAGCTATGTGCTGTCCGGGGCAGCGATGGCAGTGGCCACGGACGATGAAAGCCTGGGGGCTTTCCTGAGCCTGGCGTCGAAAGTGAGCAGGGAGCACCCGGTTGTTGTCAGCAAGTTCATCACCGGCGCGAAGGAGATCGAGATCGATGCTGTGGCAGCCAAAGGCGAATTGGTGTGCTGGGCGATTTCAGAGCACGTGGAAAATGCGGGTGTGCATTCCGGCGACGCGACGCTCGTGCTGCCTCCGCAGCGCCTCTATCTTGAGACCACGCGCAGGATCAAGAGGATCAGCAAGGCCATCGCCAAAGAGCTGAGAATCACCGGGCCCTTCAACATCCAGTTCATCGCAAAGGACAATCACGTGAAGGTGATTGAGTGCAACCTGCGCGCCAGCCGGAGCTTTCCCTTTGTCTCAAAAGTGTTCAAGCTCAACTTCATTGATGTCGCCACGAAAGCGATGCTGGGGAAAGAGCTGCCGCGCATCGAGAAGAGCGCGTTCGAGCTGGATTATGTTGGAGTGAAGGCGCCTCAATTTTCGTTCTCGCGGCTGAAAGGTTCTGATCCCATGCTGAGCGTAGAAATGGCTTCTACTGGCGAAGTCGCCTGCTTCGGGGAGGATTTGCACGAGGCGTTCCTCAAGGCCTTTCTCTCTGTTGGCTATGAGATCCCAAAGAAGAATATCCTCCTTTCCACAGGACCGGCGGAGAGCAAGGCGGAGCTGCTGGAAGGATGCCGGGGGCTTGCGAAGAAAGGATTCCATCTCTACGCGACGCGCGGAACCCAGCAGTTTCTCCAAAGCAATGGCATCCGCGCTACTATTTTGCACTGGCCGCTCACGCCGGAAAAGCCCAACGCGCTTGACTTCATCCGAGAGCGGAAGATAGACCTCGTTATTAATATCCCGAAGTCGCTGGACAGGCGCGAGCTGACGAACGACTATGAGATCAGGCGGGCGGCGGTCGACTTCAACATTCCGCTCATCACCAACACGCAGGTGGCGAAGCTGTTCCTCGAAAGCATCCTTTCCCGAACGGAAAAGGATTTAAAGCTGAGGCCGTGGCAGGAGTACGGATGACAAAATACATCTTCGTCGCAGGAGGGGTGATTTCCGGGGTGGGAAAAGGCGTCACGACCGCGAGCATCGCTAAATTATTGCAGGCATGCGGCTTTAAAGTGACAGCCATCAAGATCGATCCGTATCTGAATTATGATGCCGGGACGCTGAGGCCGACTGAGCACGGCGAAGTCTGGGTGACTGACGACGGCGGCGAGATTGACCAGGATCTGGGCAATTACGAGCGCTTCCTTGGCATAGATCTTCCGAAAAAGAACTGCTTGACTTCAGGCCAGATTTACAAGACGGTGATTGACCGAGAAAGGAAAGGAGAGTATCTCGGGGAGACGGTGCAGTTTATCCCTCACATCCCAGAGGAGATCAAGAAGCGTATCATTGAAGCGAGCAAGGGCTACGAGATTGCGATCATCGAAATTGGCGGCACGATTGGCGACTTCGAGAACATCCCCTTTTTATTCGCGGCGAAACGATTGGAGAGAGATTTAGGGAAAGAGAACATCATCTATGTGCTTGTGACCTATTTACCCATCCCTTCCCACATGGGCGAGATGAAGACCAAGCCGACGCAGCAGGCCATCAGGATGCTCTCTGAAAGCGGCATCTTCCCGGATTTCATCGTCTGCAGGTCAAAGATGCATGTCGACGCCGTGCGGAAGAAAAAAATTGAGACGTATGCGAACATCAAGTCAGAACATGTGATTTCCGAGCCCGATATTGACACTATCTACCGCATTCCCCTTGATTTGGCAGCGGAGAAACTGCCTGAGAAGATTCTCGCAGAGCTGGAATTGGAACCCAAGAAATCGCCGGACTTGTCCCAGTGGGCGGAGCTCGTGGATCGCGTCGCGAACCCCAAGAAGGCAGTCAGGGTGGCGATGGTGGGCAAGTATGTCGCGACCGGCGATTTCAGCCTGTCGGATTCCTACATCAGTGTAAATGAGTCCCTCAAGCACGCCGGCGCGGCGCTGAACTGCAAGGTGCAGATCGACTGGATCGACGCCAAGAAGCTGGAAGACAAGGCGAATGTCGCCAAGATGCTCAAGGACTTTGAGGGCATTATCGTGCCCGGCGGCTTCGGAGCGTCGGGCGTTGAGGGAAAGATTAATGCCATCCAGTATGCACGGGAGCACAAGGTTCCGTATTTAGGACTGTGCTATGGGATGCAGCTTGCGGTGATCGAGTTCGCGCGGAACATTTGCGGCCTGGCTGGAGCGAACACGACTGAAAACGAGAAAGATACCCCGCATCCGGTCATTGACATGCTCGAGAGCCAGCGCGAGATCCTCAAACAATCGGATTTTGGTGGGACGATGCGGCTGGGCGCGTATGTCGCGGCGCTCAGGAAAGGCACGCTTATCGCTGATTTATATAAGGACAGGATGAAGGAGGACGCCCCGAAGATTGCGGCTCTTGAGAAGGACCCTGCTCAGAAATTCCGCATCGGCAAGACTCCCACAGACTTTGCCGTGATTGAGCGCCACCGCCACCGCTACGAGGTCAACCCCCAATACATCGAGCAGATTGAGGCGAAAGGGATGCTATTCTCCGGCCACCACGTCAAGCTCGACGGCACCAAGCTCATGGAGTTTATGGAGCTTCCCGGCCATCCTTACTTTACCGGCACGCAGGCGCATCCCGAGTTCAAGTCCGGATTGGGAAGGCCCGCGCCCTTGTTCTACGGCTTTGTGAAGGCGTGCTGCGAGTCAAAATAAGTCGAGAATCACCTTCCCGGCCTTTTCTATTTCTCCTCTGAGGCGCCCAGCATGCCGGAGCGCGATCTCTTGCGCGAGTGCTTGGTCTATCCGGTCTCTTGCGGCGCCGCGCCTTTTCGCGAATCCCAAAATCTCGTCCGAAACAGTCCTGCGTTCTTCCAGCATCTCCTTGAACGGCGCAATGAATTTGCGTCGCTCCGGAGGGATGAGAGAAGAGGCCATCTTGAGGAAGGCTCTGCTGTAATCGAGGACGCTCTCATTCTCCAGTCCCTCATAGGCGGATTTCCTCTGCAGCTCGTCTCTGACATGGGAAAACGGCGGCACGTGAATAGTTTCACCCTCCACCTTGAAGGGCTCTGACACGCCAATTTCCGAGGCGCGGACCGTATAGGCCTCGCTGTCAAGCATCTTCAGGCCGTATTTGATGAGGGATCCCGCAGCGAGGAGATGCTGGGGATGGTTCATGTCCATGCCGCGCTGCTCAAGCGTGCCGTGCGCATTCACTTTAATGGGATTCCAGGAAGGATCGAGCACGGATCCGAAGAGGGAAAGCATTTTGATGTTGATTCCCAGGCTTTTGAGGAGGGCTTTCCAGGCCTCATACCGCGAGGACAGGATTTCGAAGATGTCAAGCGTTGTCGGCCTATAATGCGGCAAGCCGCCAAATACTTGCATGTTCGCATAGAGCCCCTCCCTATTTGCCAATGGCTTTCCCCCCCTATACATGATGATTCTCGCGTCTTTTCCCAGGCGCTTTCCTTGATAATAGGGCGAGGATTGCGTGAGCGCTGTCAGGGCCGGATCAGCGGCAATCATGAGATTATAGCTGTTCACGAAACGCTCTTTGACCCGCAAGTGTGCGATCATCTTTATCATGCGGAGCTGGGTGTCGAAGATTCCACGCGGGAGGGAATGGTGGCAATGGAAGCCCGCGCAGCTTCCGGCGATCCGCCATCTTTCTGTCCCAAAAATTGTCTCTTGTATCTTATATCGGGGTTCTGTCCGCATGCGGGGCGCTATCATTCCGGGGTACGTCCCGAGCGGACACAGGGCCATTCCGTTCTTCTCAGCGAGCGAAAGGGCAGTTTCCATACCCCCGAGAAGGTGGCCTAAAGAGAGAAGCACTTCGCTTTCCGGCTCGCCGGCCACTTCGATGAGGCTATGCGCGCATTCCTTTTTGATGACGGAAAACTTGTTCGAGGGGGCCTCGCGGAGAATCATGTCCGCCCGCCCAGCGGCGTTTCCTTCTCCGTCGAGCGTGAAGAGTTCTGTCTCAAACCCGATGAGCGCCTTTCCAGCGGAGCTCCTCATCTGCTCTTTATGCTAAGAAAAATTTATAAGCCTGAGTATCGGCCGGGATACCATGTGGCCCGGATACGACTTCCTGCTGAGGGTGGCGGAGCTGCTTGGGAAAAAGTGGGTGATCCCGCTGCTCTCGGTCCTCTATCTCTGCGGGGAGATAAATTTCAGCGCGCTCAAAAAGCAGCTCAAGATTACTTCCAAGACGCTTTCGGCCAAGCTGCGGCTTCTGAACGCGCACGGATTTATAGAGCGGGTTGCGGCAGGAAACCACATCCACTACTCCCTCAGCGCCCGAGGGGAAAAAGTGAGCAAGATTCTCTTCTCCCTCGCGCAAAAGCAGGTCGAGGGACTCCTATGACCAGCCCAAGCAACCGATAATAGCGAATCTCATTATATATTGAACATTGTGAGATACCTCACTCCGTTCGGAACCTCTCCCTACGGTCGAGGATTCGCTAGAATAGCAAATCGCGGGGAAAAAGTTCAATTATTTTTGCGATTTGCTATAATCAAAGTGGATACTGGTTGTATTTCACGTAATGATCGAATACCACGATGCTTTCTACATCTTTGATGAGGTCTGAGAACTTGGTTCGCAGTTCGATGATAAGATCCTGAAGCTGTTTTTGGCTCTCAATCTCGTAAATCAGTTCGAAATTCCATTCGCCAACTGTCTCAATGTAAAAGATTATGTTTGCGTGCGCCTGGCAGTACGCGAGCAACCTTCGCTTGTTCTGCTTGGTGAGGTTGTGCGCTTTGATGAAGAGCTGATAGCTCTGGTATCCGAATTCCTGGCAGCGGATTTGCGCGCTGTACCCCTGAATGATCCCTTTTGTTTCCAATTGCTTGAGACGACCGCCTACAGTAGATGCTGGCTTTTGGACTCGTTTTGCCAGCTCCAGCACGGAAAGCCGCGCGTTGTTCGCAATCTCCTTGAGAAGAAGCTCGTCTACCTTTTTTAGCTGCTCTGATTCGATGAATCCGCCGAAGCGCGGGGACTTTCCTGGGTGAGTTTCCTTTTTTATGAGATATTCTCTCGGAAACTGCACCAGCTCAACCCGGATGGAAACGGTCAGGTCCTTGAGAACCTGCACATACTTTGAAGCAATTTCTGTGAACATCTCGTTGAAGTGGATGACGTTCTTCGCCATGAGGGCGAAGGCCACGTCGAATTTTCCCCCGAACTCCGCAAGCCAATAGATATGATGATGGACCTTAAGCTCTTCTATCACTTTTGCTTTCTCTTCCTTTGTGACGTTCTGGAAGCGCGCGTAAATTCCGAATCCCGTATATCCCAGCTTCGCGAAGTTCAGCAGGATCATGTACTTTGCGATGATTCCCCTCTTCTCCAGGCGCTGGAGGCGGTAAAACGCGCCTTCCTGGCTCAGGCCAATCCTTTTTCCCAATTCGGATGTGCCAGCGCGGGCATTGAGGTCTACCTCATAGAGGAGCTTGCGGTCTTTCTTGTCCAGTTCTCGCATGATTTCTATAAAATATCTGATTTATTTAAATATTTTGTGAATTTATAGAAAAAAAGATAGAATATATTATATACTTACCAATTACTACCTCATGATAACAACTATGAGGTGAAAACATGACTGAGAACATCAGTACCTGGGGCATCGGACGCTTGACAATGGCGAGCACTCCCACAACGCCTGTTCAAAATTCAAGGATAAGGGGGCTAGTGGATCGTATTATGGGCGTAGAGCGCCATGAAGCTCTGGAGACAGTTCAGGACTCACGCGGTCAACTGGAGTCTCTAGGATTCAAGATTGTAGCTCTGGATGGGCACTTCTACCGAGCGCAGCTTCCTGCTGGGTATACCACAAAAATGGACTTATTCGACGAGAATGGCTTTGCCTTGGAAGTCTTCGACCCTTCCGGAAGGATGCGTGTTCGCCAAGAATACGATCCCGCCGATCCAAGAGGCAATCCGCCTGTCGTGCTTATCTATCAATAAAGTTTTTAAAGCCGGCGGCGATGAGGCCATTTGGGGAACACATGGCAAAAGTCCTTGTAGTGTTTGGCTCGAAATCTGACGAATCGGTGTTCAACGTTATCACGGAGCAGTTGGGGAAGCTCGCGGTTCCGTTTGAGGCGCGCGTCTGTTCCGCGCACCGCACTCCCGACGACCTGCTCGAGCTGCTGAAGCAGGACTTTGAGATCGTCATCACCGGCGCAGGGCTCGCGGCGCATCTTCCGGGCGTGATCGCGTCAAAGATCATCCGGCCCATCATCGGGGTGCCGGTGGACAGCAACTTCGAAGGGCTGGATTCTTTGCTCTCCATCATGCAGATGCCTCCGGGGATTCCCGTAATGGCCGTCGGAGTCGGGAACGGGAAAGAGGCGGCTTCCTATGCCGCGCTGATGCTGAAGGAATACAAGGCAGTCTATCTCAAGGGCGATGAGGCCAGCAAGCCGTTCAAGAAAGCGATCGAGATCCTGAAAGAATTCGGTGTACCGTATGAAGTGAACGCGGAATTCGAGGCGAACCAGCTCACCATTAAGTTTGTCGGCCTCGATGAGCCGGCGGAAGACCGCGATGACCTCATCCTGTATGTGCCTGTCGTCGGCCCTGAGGAAGACAAGGCGCTCGCTGCGCTCAATATCCTCAAAAACTCTAGGAAAGGCCTGTGGCTCGGGCTGAATCGCGGGGAGAACGCGGCGCTCGCGGCCGTAAAGATTCTTAATTTGAATGGGGGATATGGAGAGAAGCTGCGGAATTTCAGGAAGACGCAAGCTGACAAGGTGAGAAAGGATGACAAGGAAGTGCGAGGCCGGGGCAAGAAGAAATGAGCGGCGAATTCCATGTTGTTGTGTCAGCGATCGTCCAGAAAGAGGGGAAAATACTGCTCGTCCAAGAAGGAGAGGAGAAAAAATATGGAAAATGGAATCTTCCCGGCGGCACGCTCAACGCTTTCGAGTCGCTGGCAGATGGGCTGAAACGGGAACTCTTGGAGGAAACAGGGTTTGATGTGAAGCCAGGAAAGCTCTTCCAGATCGTGAGGCATAAAAGCGTCACTGGAAAAGATGTCACGCTCTTCATCTTCCACGCGGAAATCGTAGGAGGCGAGGGAAAGGTGCAAGATCCGGAAATCCTCTGTTGGGAGTGGAAATCCCCTCAGGAGATCAAGAATTCAGCTGCTCTTGTATATCCTCACGTAAAGGAATGCGTCTCGCGGCTCTCGATGAAGAATCCGCCCTTACTGCTCGACCTCTTCGAAGGTGAACGCGCGTGATACCGGAGGCCATGATCCGCCAGCAGCTGCAATATACTTTGGGAAGCACGGATTTCCATCTCGGCGAGAAATATTCCGGCAAGGTTCGGGATAGATATAGCAAAGGAGACAGACTTATTCTCGTCACGACGGATAGAATTAGCGCTTTTGACAAGATTCTCACAACGATTCCGTTCAAGGGCCAAGTTTTGAACCAGATTTCCGCGTTCTGGTTCGACCAGACCAAGGACATCGTGAAGAATCACGTCATTTCCGTCCCTGATTCGAATGTGATGATCGGAAAGAAATTGAAGATCTTGCCAGTTGAATGTGTCATTCGCGGATATTTGACGGGCTCGGCATGGCGGGACTATCAGAAAGGATTGCTGGTTTCAGGAATCGCGCTTCCCCCTGGAATGAAGAAGGACCAGAAGTTTGAAACTCCCTTATTCACGCCCTCCACCAAGGAGGAGTCGGGAAAGCACGATCTCCCTATCTCCGAGGCGGACATCGTGAAGAAGGGGATCATGAGCGCCGAACTGCTGGCCAGAGTGAAGAAAGCTGCGCTGGCTGTATTCAAGAGAGGTCAGGATGTGGCGCGGAAGAACGGCATGATTCTTGTAGACACGAAATATGAGTTCGGCCTTGACGAACGGGGCGAACTGCATCTCGCTGATGAATTGCACACCCCGGATTCCTCAAGATACTGGTACGCGGACACGTATGAGGACCGCTTCTCGAAAGGCGAGGACCAAAGAATGCTGGACAAGGAAGGATTGCGGCAATGGCTCATCCGCGAGAAGAACTTCATGGGCGATGGGCCTATCCCAATTATCCCGGACGAAATCCGCATCTCGGTAGCTCAGACATATATCCGCGCCTACGAGGAGATCACCGGAAAAGCGTTCAAGGCGGAAGTGGGCGACGTGGCGGAAAGAATTCGGCGCAATCTGAAGGGGCGGGTATGACTTTCCTTTCTGTCGCGGTCGAGGCGGCGAAGCTTGCGGGGAAAATCCAGCTCAAGTATCTCAACAAGGAGATGCACGTCAGGACGAAATCCACGCCCTTTGACCGCGTCACCATCGCAGACCTGGAATGCGAGAAGGCCGTTGTCCAGCATATCAAGAAGCGCTATCCTTATCATAACATCATCGGAGAGGAAGGCAAATATCTCAGAACAGATTCTCCCTACGTCTGGGCGATTGATCCTGTGGATGGCACGAACAATTATTCCAAAGGGTATCCGTTTTTCTGCGTCTCCATCGGGCTCGCGTTCAAGGGCAAGCCAATTGTCGGGGTGGTCTATGACGCTTTCCACAGAGAACTCTTCACGGCGCAGCGCGGAAAAGGAGCGCGGCTGAACAGCAAGAAGGTGCATGTGAGTTCAGGGAAGCATCTTGGCGAGTCTATCCTTGTGACTGGCTTCTATTATGACCGCTCGAGAATCATGGAGGAAACTTTGGCGCAGACGCGGAAATTCCTGAAGAAAGGCATCCTCGGGATCAGGAGGACAGGGAGCGCTGCGCTGGACCTCGCTTATATCGCCGCGGGAAGAGCGGACGGCTTCTGGGAGCTGAGATTGAATCTCTGGGATTTCCTCGCCGGCTCCCTCCTCGTCGAAGAAGCGGGCGGCAGGGTGACAGACAGGAGCGGGAAGAAGCTCGACCTGGAAAGGACTTCCGTTGTGGCGACGAACGGAAAGGTGCATAAGGAGATGCTGCGCATCGTCAATCCAACCTAAAGCCTTAAAAATCCCCTTTCTCCTGGCTTTCTTATGGGAAGCATCGACCTTTTCGACACTCTTTCCCCCCTCGACTTCCGCTATTACGGCCGCAGCAAGCAGGCCTTCGGCGCGCTCCAGCCCTACCTTTCCGAGACCGCTTTTGTCAGGTATCTTGCCAAGGTCGAGGCGGCTCTCGCTAAAGTGTTGGCAAAACAGGGCATTTGCACGGAAAAAATCGCGAAGGAGATCGAGAAAGCGTCGCAGCGCGTCACGGCAGAGGAAGTGGCCAAGCCGTACGTCCATTTCACAGCGACGAGCCATGACATCATCTGCTCGGCAGATGCCGCAAGATTCAAGGATTTCACGAACGCTGTCCTTGTTCCTTTGCTCATCCAATTAGAAAAAACGCTCATCCTTTCGGCCAGGAGAGAAAAATCCACGCCGCAAATCGGAAGGACGCATGGTCAGCACGCCGAGCCCATCACTTTCGGATTTGCCATCGCCCACTATGTCTCCCGCCTGGGGAAAAGGATTCTGGAAATCAAGGAGACTGGAAACAACCTGCGAGGGAAGCTCGCGGGCGCTGTCGGCGCCTACAACGCGTCTTCGCTTTTAATTAAAGAGCCGGAGCTTTTCGAGCAGGAAGTGCTTGCCCAGCTCGGCATCAAGCCCTCGCCCATCTCGACACAAGTGGTGGAGGCCGAATACCTGACGGATTATTGCCATGCGATTGTTTCCTGTTTTGGAGTTTTGGCGAACCTCGCTGACGACATGCGGCACCTCCAGCGCTCGGAAATCCAGGAGGTGGCGGAAGCGTTCGGGGAAAAGCAAGTCGGCTCGAGCACGATGCCGCACAAGCGCAATCCCATCAATTTTGAAAACGTCAAAAGCATGTGGAAAACATTCATGCCGCGAATGACGAGCGTCTATCTTGACCAGATCTGCGAGCACCAAAGGGATCTTACGAATTCCGCAAGCTCCCGGTTTGTCCCCGAACTCCTTGCCGGCCTGTATCTCGCTACCCTAAGAATGGACAAAGTCATGTCCAAGCTTGTTGTGGACAAGGCGGCATTAAAGAAGAATTTCGAGCAGAATAAGGAGATGATCGCTGCGGAACCGGCGTATATCCTCCTCGCGGCGCACCAGCATCCTGACGCGCACGAGGCCATCCGGGAGCTGACGCTGAAGGCGCAAAGCTCAGGAAAGCCGCTGACGAAGCTCATCCTCGAAGACAAGAAACTCGCCCCTTACCTTAAGAAATTCACCAAGCAACAGCTAGGCCTCCTCAGGAATCCTGAGCTCTATATCGGCAAGTCAGAGCAGAAGACGGAAAGCGTCTGCAAGGACTGGGAAGAGGCGCTGGAGCTATGAACCTTGCGTTTTACGAGCTGGAGCCGTGGGAGCAGGAGCATGTGCGGAAGGCGCTTCCCGGCCACAGGCTTTCTTTTTTTGACGGGCCGCTCGGCGCCAAGAATGTCGACAAGAAAGCGGAAGCCATAGGAATCTTCATTTATTCTGAAGCGACGCGCAAGCTCATCAATCTCATGCCCCGCCTGAAGCTCATTGCGACCCTGTCCACGGGCTTTGACCACATTGATATTGCCTATGCGGCCTCAAAAGGCATCCAAGTGTGCAATGTCCCCACCTACGGCGAGAATACCGTTGCGGAGCACACGTTCGCGCTCATCCTTTCCTTGTCGCGGAAGCTCTATCCCAGCATCAAGCGCACGCATGAGCAGCACCGCTTTGACACGGACGCGAGCCTGCGCGGCTTTGACCTGAAAGGAAGGACGCTGGGCGTCATCGGCTGCGGCAATATCGGGAGGCATGTCGCGCGCATCGCCAAGGGCTTCGAGATGGACGTGCTGGTTTTCGATCCTCATCCGAAAAGAGAGCTGGCAAAAATCCTTGGCTTCGCCTACACTTCCCTGCCGCAACTGCTGAAGCGCGCGGACATCGTCACGCTCCACGTTCCTTTGCTTCCGCAGACGCGCCACCTGATCGATAAAAAGAAGATCGCGATGATGAAGCCGGGAGCGTTCCTCATCAATACGGCGCGCGGAGGGCTCGTCGATACGAATGCCCTCCTCAGCGCACTTTCCTCCGGAAGGCTGGCGGGGGCGGCGCTCGATGTCCTCGAAGAAGAATCCAGCATCAAGGAGGAGAAACAGCTCCTCCACTCGGAATTCAAGAAAGCGGCAGATCTTAAAATGGTGCTGGCTGGCCATGTCCTCATGAAGATGGACAACGTCCTTATTACGCCGCATAACGCGTTCAATTCCGGCGAGGCGCTGCTGCGCATCCTGAATACGACCCTGGACAATATCAAATCTTATCTAAAAAGCGGCAAGGCGCTGAACCGGGTGAACTGATGCACGAAATAGCCATTGCAGAAGGCATCATCGCGGAGGCGAAGAAGCACGGTGACGTGAAGCGCATCTCGCTTGAGATCGGTCAGCTTGCGCATGTGCCAGGCGCGGAGCTGGTGGAATGCCTCAGGCGGCTTGTCGGCTGGGAGATTGACTGGAAAGAGAAGCCGGCTCTAGCTTCCTGCGGCTGCGGATACGAGGGCGTCCCCACCATCCTTGAGCGGGGCCATGATTTCTTCCTCATCGAATGCCCGAAATGCACGCAAGTCCCGGATCTCGTTGAGGGCGATGAAATCAAAATCCTCGACGTGACGGTGGACTGATGTGCCTCCTTGTTCCTGGAAAGATCGTGAAGATTGAGAAAGACCTGGCAACAATCGATTACGGGATTGAGAGGAGAAAGGCCAGGATCGTTGAGCCCCATTTCACAGTTGGAGAATATGCGCTTGTCCAGGGCGGCGTTCTCGTTGAGAAAGTGGAGCGAAAGGAAGCTGAAAAGGCGCTGTGGCTCTATCAGAGAGCTTTGTCACAGCAGGGATAAAACCCTTCTTGTATAGTTCTCAAGATTTTGCCGTTGCGCTTCGCTTAATTTCATCCCAGCGAAGCCCCAGTGCATCGCGACGATATCGCCTTCCCCGACAGCGGGCAGGAATTCCTCAAGAAAAACGGCTGTTTTCGTCTCTCCCTCTCTTAAAACGATTTTTCCGTCTTTCTCCTGAAGCGTCTGCGTGTCGACATAGAGATTCCCGTGGGCGACCTTGAGCACCTTCCCCCAGGAGACGCGGCAATTGTCCATGTTCTGCAAGGTTGTGGCGACTTTCCCTGAGGTCTTCCCCACCCCAACATAGAAGACATTGAAGTTGTGGTGCGGGACCATGCCTTCTGGCATCTTTTCAATCAGCGATTTCCCGATGGATGGCGGAAGGCCGCGCTGCATGAGTTTCTCAATCACTTTTTTGCATGATGCCGATGAACACCGATTCAGAAGCTTATTTCCAATCCAATATGCCTCAACGACCTTCCCGTCGAACATATCCCGGCCGTTCGCCTCAGCGATCACTTTCAGATACGGCGGAACACCCTCGAATTTAAGAATGGCTTTTCTTGCTTCTTCTTCCTTACTTTTATCTGTGGCAAAGTCAAGGAAAAGTTTGGAAGCTCCTGACGGGCCGCAATAGCCGAGAGTATTGGTGATATAGGAGAATCTTGCGCACAGCTCGACGCCGTTCATGTTGCCGCGGGATGGCGGCGGGGCATCCAGGCGATAGCTGCAACGCCTCCAACGATCACAAGAACGCCGAAAAGCTGCAGCGCCTGAAGCGGTGCGCCCTGGAACGCCCAAGCCAGGAGCGTTGTGACGGGGCTTCCCAGGGCGAGGATGCCGGTTGCCACCGTAACTGGGATTTCCCTGAGCCCGTTGTAGAAGGTGAGGACGTAGCCAAGCAGGAGCAAGGAAGTGACGCCAATCCAGCCATACTGCGCGGGGGACATGTTCCAAACGATATCGGCCTTATCGGTCATCAGGAGAAAGATGAAGATAAAAACTGAGCCGAAGGCCATGCGGCCGAACGCGACGACGGTGCCAGGAAGCTCCCTGAGCACGTATTTGGCATAGACATTCTCAATCGCCCACAGGATGGCGGCCGCGAGGATGAGAAGGTGGCCTACAGAAAATCCCGCGGCAGGGCGGATGAGGAGATAATTGCCGGCGAGCAGGAGCAGCGTTCCCCAAACCAGCTTCGCCGCGGGCTTTTCTTTTAAAAAAATAGGGGCGAGGATGGCGACAAAGACGAACAGGGACTTGTGGATGAAGCTTCCCATCTGGCCTGAGGCCATCTGCAGGCCCTTGAAGAAGAGGAGGAACGGAATGGAGCCGCCGACGAGGCCAATCACTGCGAGCTGCCTCCAGTGCCTTACCTTGAGTTGCTTTACCTCTTGCCACCGCATCGTCCCGAAGAGGATAGCGAAGAGCGCCACAGCGACGACAAGATTCTTGGCGAACGTGAACACAGAAGAGTCGAAGCCTTTCACTGCGTAGCTGTTCAGGAAGATGGAGAACCCTGAGATGAGGGCTGTTCCTAGCACGAGCCCTAGTCCAAGCTTTTGAGACACGCTTCCACCTCCTTCGCGATGCTCTGCGGGTTCCCTCTCTGCGGGATGCCGATGATTTTTATTTCTTTCTCCATGCCCATCTCTTTCATGAGCTTCAGGAAAAACCCAAGGTCGAAGTCATGCAGGGAGAGCATTCCCTGAGCTTTCACCCTCTCTGGAGTGATAAGGCGCACGCTCTCGGCGTCCTTGACGACATCAAGAATGCGGACAGGGCCCTCTGCGTCAAGAAGCTCATCCGGCGACCTGCAGGAGACGATTTCAGCGTCAACGTATTCCGCGACTTCCCTCGCGAAGCTGTCCTCCTTGAGGTACTCGTTCCCGAAGACATGGAGCTTCATCGCTTCTTCCTCATCTTGAACCAGATCCAGGCAAGCGCCCCTACCATGAGAGCGTAGGGCGCGAAACCCACTTCGTGATGCGCCCGCTTGTTCATTTCCAGTCCACCTCAAGGAAATGCGCGGAGCAGGAAAAGCAGGGATCATAGCTGCGGATGAGTTTCTCCACGTCCAGGATAATCTGCGCGCGCGGCTTCTTCAGCACGCGAGGAACGAACTGCCTGATGTCCTCCTGGATGTTCAGGAGATTCTGCGCAGTAGGGGTGATGATATTGGTCCTCGTGATGATGCCCTGCGCGTCCAGCGTGTATTCATGCCAGAGCGTGCCGCGGGGCACCTCGATCATGCCAACGCCAGTGCCGGCTCTTGGCGCGATTTTCTCAACTTCTTCCGGCTTGATCTTCAGCGTCGAGCAGATTTCCAGAGCTTGGTCGACGCAGTGCACGAGCTCCACAGCTTGCGCAATGGTATTGTGATAGGGATTCCGGGAGGGGAGCGAAATTCCCGACTGGCGCAGCATCTTTTGGGCATCAACGCTGAGCAGCTTGCGGTTGTTATTGATCCTGGCCAGCGCTCCCACGAAATATCTTTTATCCGATTTGACGACGAAATTCGCGGTGGAGTCCGGCTCATGATATTCCGTGAGGAAGCTTCGATAGTCGCTTTTCTTCACCCGCTCCTTCCCGAACCCAAATTCCCCTTCTAAAAATGGATAGTCCTTAGGGTGGATCAGCGAGAAGTATTTTCCCTTGCTTTCGAATTCTGGGTATTTTAGCGAGTTGAAGAGATCGCAAGTGGCAATCGCATCTTTCTTTACGGAGTCCAACGAGAGCCGCAATTTTTGCATATCCCCCTCTTTGGGAAGACGCAGCCAGCCGCCGACCGTGGCCGAGACCGGATGAAGATCCCGGGCGCCGAGCGTGGCGATGATGCCGTTGCCGCAGCGCATGAGGTTGAGCGCGCGCTGGAGTTCTGGCCTGTGATTCTTCGCCATGGCCAGCGCGCTTTCATATCCCAGATAATCTGGCAAGGAGAGGAAATACAAGTGTGTGGCATGGCTCCGGATGCGCTCGCCCAGCGTCAACAGGAGGCGCAACTGCTTGGTCTGCTTCGTCGGGGCATGGCCGAGAGCATCCTCCACCGCCTGGATGGCTGCGATGACATGGGCGCAACTGCAGATGCCGCAGATCCTCGACGTAATCTCATGCGCCTCGTTATATCTCCTTCCCTTGACGATGCCCTCGAAATATCTCGCTCCTTCTGTGGCGGTGAGATGGCACTGCTTTACTTTGCCCCGGTCCACCTTCAGCCGGAGCTTCGCGTGGCCCTCGATTTTCGTGATATGGTCAAGCGTGATGGTTCTTGCCATGGAGCACCTCCTTGAGCATCGGCAGCTTGAGGCCGGCGAACGTGCGCATCCTGTCCTGGATGAACTTCTCGTCGAATCCCTTCCGCTTAAGCAGGGAGATCATCAGCGGCAGGTTCATGTCCTTTGTCGGGCCGCGGCATCCCCAGCACTCCAGGCCGCCGTTGACGCAGACCGCGTTGCAGCCGCCTGCCGTGATGGGGCCGAGGCAGGGCTTGCCTATTTCGAGGAGACAAGCATTTCCATTCTGCCTGCATTCCACGCACACGGGATTGTCCGTCGGCCTGGGGATGGCGCCCTTGACCGCGCCCTTGATGAACGCGAGGATCTGGCGCTTGTCCGGAGGGCAGCCGGGCAAGTAATAATCGACGCGGACGTGCATGTCGACGGGAGTGGGCTGCACGTCCTGGAGCTCCCTGATCTTGCGATAGAGCAGGTGCTCATAATTCTGCTTCAGCGTGAAGTTCCTGTAGGCGGGGACACATCCTGTGACAGCGCAGGCGCCCAGGGCGACGAGGATCTTCGCGTTCTTCCTGAGCTTTTTCGCGGCCTCGAGATCGCCCTTGTCTGCGACGAGGCCCTCCAGGAAAATGAGGTCGTACTGCTCGTCCGGGTTGACTTCCTTGATGAACGGGAAGGCCTTGAGATCGACGACCTCGATCAAGTCCAGAAGCTCGTCCTCATTGAAGATCACGGAGAGCTGGCAGCCGGCGCAGCCGGTGATGCCGTAGATGCCCACTTTTAGCTTAGTCATGCGCGTACGCTCCGATCTCGTCGTACCTGAAGACAGGCCCGTCGACGCACGTGAATTTTCCCCGGATCATGCAGTGGCAGCACACGCCCAGGGCGCAGTACATGAGCCGCTCCGCGCTGACGAAGATCTGCCTTTCGCCGAACCCTTTTTGTTTCAGCAGATCGATGCTGGCCTTCATCATCACCGGAGGGCCGCACAGGAAAGCGACGCTTGCGTGCGGGTCGAGGGGGGCTTTTTTGATTGCTTCCGTGACGAAGCCGACTTTCGCGTCATAGCAGAACGCGCCGTGCTGGTTCTGGTCGATGGTGACCTCCAGCTGGTATTTTTTTCTCCATTCTTTCAATTCCTTTTTGAAGAGGATTTCATCTGGAGAACGGTAGCCAAGGAAGAGCCGGATGTCACGATACCGGGAGCGATGATGCTCGATAAAGTCGATAACTCCTTTGAGCGGCGCCACTCCACAGCCTCCGCCGATGAGGATGAGATTCTTGCCCTCAAGCTCCTTCATCGGATATCCTTTCCCGTAGGGGCCCCGGATCCAAAGCGCGTCGCCTTTTCTTTTTTTTGAAAGCGCTTTCGTTACATTTCCTATCTCCCGGATGTTCAGTTTGATATGACTCCTTGAATCAGAGCAGATGGAGATGGGCGCCTCGCCGACACCCGGAACGCTCACCTGGACAAACTGGCCGGGCGCAGGCTTGCTTCTCATGTTGACCGTCAGCGTGAACGTGTCAGGGCTCTCCCTGGTGAAGCCCAGGACTTGATATCGTTGCGGGAGATACGGATTCATGCTTTCATCCCGTTCAGGAGCTTCACGAAGTCGATTCTCGTCGGGCAGGCCTCGATGCACCTGCCGCAGCCGACGCATAAGGGAACTCCGTGCTTTTCCTTGAAATACTCTAGCTGGTGATAGATGCGGTGCTTGAAGCGGTGCTCGCGCTCCTTCCTGAAGACATGGTCGCCGGCGACTCTCGTGAACCCGGGAAGCTGGCAGCTGCTCCAGGAGCGCGAGCGTTTTCCGGCGCTGAGATCGGCTGTTGATAACTCGTCGTGGATCTCGAAGCAATAGCACGTCGGGCAGAGCGCCGTGCAGGCGCCGCAGGACAGGCAGAGATCGACGCCCTTCTTCCAGTCTGGATGGTCGTAGAGGGGGGCGATGTTCCCGACGTGGAGGCGGTCCGCGCCCGGAATCTTCGTGTCGGGCTTGGGCGTTTCCGCCGGGACGAACACTTCAGCGTGCTCTTCCACCGCCTTCTCCCCTTCCCCTGAGCCGGTTTCGATGAGAAAATGGGTTTGCTGATCAAAAAACATCAGGTCGAAATATTCGATTTGCGGCAGAGAGCCGCAGAAGCAGTAGGGCGACGGGGCTTTCGGGCAGTGGTAGCCGATGAGCAGGGAGGATTTTCTCATCGCCTCATAATAGGGATCTCCGGCTTCGCCGAACGCGATATCCTGGTGGCGGATCGCGGTGAGATCGCATCGTCTCACCCCAAAGAAGACTCTCTTCTTGGGCTTCGGAACTTGAGCCATAAACGATTTGCCGTCGAACTGGAAGAGCGTCTGATTCTGCGGGAAAAAATATTCTTTTAGCGGGAAGAACGCGTTCTTCTCCAGATGGACCTCTTCGGGATGCGCGATCGGCAGGAAGCGCACGACATCTTTTTTTACTGGCGCGATCACTTCCGCGTCCAGCATGAGCCGGCCGATAAACTCAGCAAACCTCTTTTTTTCCAGCCGGTACAGCCTCATCGCCCCTCTTTTCCTTTTTCTTCTATATAAACCTACCTTCCATCCCGTAAAGCCAAGTTTCCTGAGTTGAGAAAGCTGGCTTCTTGGCGGCTGTCGGATTGCTTCGCAATCCTCGTCGACCACCCCGAAGGGGCCATACTCACTGACGTTCGTAGGTTCTTGGCTACGCCTTCGAACCATCCCCCGGTCGACCAGCGCCAAGCCAGCTTTCCCGCTTAATTTGACTGCACTTTCCGGCCGATATATTTTTATAGTCTTCTGGCCGGGAAGAGGGCAATGGCAAAAGAGGAGCTTCTCGCGTATATCCGCAGGTCGCGCGCGCAAGGGTATGCTCCCTCACAGATATCGGCGGCGCTCGCGAAGGCCGGGTATTCTTCCAGCCAGATCGAGCAGGCGATCGCTGACGCGCTCAGGCCGCCGGTGGCAGCCCGGCCGCAAAAGATAGGCTACTTCAGGCGGCTCAAGCTGGCGCTGTTTTCCCCGCGGCAGCTGTTCGAGCACGCAAAAACAGAAGGCATAAAGAGGGCCTTTGGGTTCCTCGTCGTGACGCTCCTTTTTTTCATCCTCATCTACGGCGGGCTTCTGCTGCTTGCAGGCTCGGTGCTTTCTGCGATGCTTTCCCTGTTCCTTCCCTTCGATATCTCCCTGATCAGCTTTAGCGTCTTGGGCATCGCCTTGGCCGCGGTCTTTTTGGGATTTGTTGTCTTCTCCTTTGTCGGCGCTGCTGTCCTGCATCCGTTCGTCAAGCTCTTCCGGGGCACAGGGAAGTATTCCGCGACCTACGCCGCGATCGCCTATTCCACGGCCCCGCTCCTCTTCCTGTTCCTGCTTCCGGTCGTGGGCATCTGGCAGTTCATCGTCCTGATCTTCGGGCTTTCTATCACGCACGGCATCCCAAAGGCGCGCGCCTTCTTCGCGCTGCTCCTTGAGGGCCTTTTCATCGGCGCGCTGGCCTTCTTCGCGTCCATGGCGCTCGTTCCCTTGGATGCCTCGCTCTCCTCTCTCGGCGATTCAGCTCAGGCCCTCTTGGGCGAGACGGGCGGAACCGGCGCAGATGCCGGCGATGCGGAATGCGTTTTTGACGACGCGCGCGGCGACTGGTGCATTCCAGAAGAGGCGGACAGATGCTTCAGAACGCAAATAGAATGCAAGGCGGCGCTAAAGAATCCATCGTGATTGCAATCCTAAAATTCCGGGCGCTAGAAAAGGCAAGTTAAGGGCGTGCGTTCCGGGCATTCCATTAGCCGAGATGCTCGGCATGGGGCTTTATGCCCCATCCCGCACTGTTCGAAAGCAGAGCTTTCGAATCCACGGCGGACAAAGTCCGCCTTTGTAACTGCCGGAACAGTTATGCCCCCACTGTGATTTGAACACAGGACCTTTACCTCTTTGTTCGCCTCGCGCATACCAAGGTAACGCTCTACCGCTGAGCTATAGGGGCGGATGTCCGACGGAACCAGAAATCGTATATAAAGCTTCCCCAAGCCGATTGCGTGCCCACTCCGCAGTAAAAGCTTAAAAATGCCGCAGCGTTCTTTCAGGCATGCGCCTCTTAATCGTAGAGGATGGTGGCTTTGACTCCGGGCTGGGCGTTCATCTCCGCCCGACGGATCTTGACGAGGCATTGGAGCAGGAAAGGGCTGGACAATTGCGGAATCCTGCCCTGGAATCTCGGGTGCGCGTGTATCACTCGTTCCCCCAGCGCCTCAAGAACCGGCTCGCTGATGAAGGCATTGAACTGGACGAGATCCCTACAGTGCGGCGCAGATGGGACCGCGAAAACCATCATCTTGACCGCTACGATCTTGTCGTCTGCGACATGGGGTTCCCAACCAGTTACACCCCCCGCGACGACCTTATCTTCTCCTATCTCAATCGCCAACGTGAAGCGCTGCGGGCGCTTCATTCCTATTTCCTGGAAGTGGAACAGGCGACTGGAAACGATAGATCTCATGGGATGATAGATCACTTGAATGCGCTGCTAGCGGGGAATTGGAAGTCCCTGATCTCCGGCTGGAAAAAGTATGCGGGCTTCTACGCGGTCGTCGAGAATGTCCGTGCCCATCATTCATCAAGGGGGTACCACGGCACGCTGGCCCATGTGCTCCTGTATACCTCGGACTTTCGCCACGCGCTTTTTACGCTTCCGGTCGCAGTCCTGTTCGGCTTCCTCACGCCGGATGAGGTTGTCCATCTCCATGAGCAACACAGGGACAAGACGGGGCTGTACTTCTCGCTTTCAGGAAGGCTCGCCGTGGGCCCGAAGTCGCCGCTCGTAAAGTCGGCTGAAGAGGAGAGAGAGGTGAGCGACTGGCAGGCCTTCGGGCACTGGGTCGAGGTCGTCAAGAAAGCGAAAGAGTTCCAGGTGGGGCGCTAGATCAGCTCGAGCTGGTCGGCGATGGTGAGGAGGCTGGTGATTTGGCCGTTCTCATCACGAATCAAGACTGCCGGATGCGTGAAAAGAGCGTCTTCTAGGTCTTTTCTCGAGGCCCCTGTTTCTGGGAGCACGGGGAAGGGTTTGTATCCCGGAACATCTCTATCCAAATGAACTACCTCACGGAGCTTTAGTCTTTTCCCAAGCGGGCTTAAGTCCAGATTGCGCAAACCTTCCAACGTGACGCTGGCATAGGTAAGATCGCCCTCACGTGTCACCGGAAGCTGGCCGAACTTATTCTCTTCCATAAGATACATAGCACGTTCGACGGTATCATCAAGGCTAACAGAGACGATGCCGGGCACATTTTTTCTCCTGACAAGATCAGCGATACTCAATTCCTGTCCTTCGCCAACGAAGCCGTTCTGCTTCATCCATTCCTGATTCATGAACCGTTCCAGATATTGGTTCCCCAGGTCAGGAAGGATGACGACCGCCACATCCAAGATCCCGAGTGAGGGTGCTAACTGGCGCATGGCCGCAAGCGCCGCTCCCGAAGAGCCGCCCACATCCCGCCCAGAAAGATCGATGAAGTTAAGGGCATTGGCGAAGGCGGCCTCATCGGGTATGGAAACAACTTCAGTCAGGAGCGTGAAATCGAGGTTTTTCGTGTGATGGTCCATGCCGATGCCTTCGACTTTGTAACTGCCGTCGCGCTTGGCAATCTCCGCTTGCGGCGGATCCTGGCCATGCTCTTTCCAGTAGTCGAACATGAATTTTACGGGCGAGCCAACTGGATCAACGGCGATGACTCTGACATTTGGATTCTGGCTCCTGAGATACCTGGCCGTTCCGGTAATGGTTCCGCCGGTTCCCTGGCCTGCAACAAGATAGGTCACCTTTCCTTCGGTCTGCGCCCAGATTTCAGGGCCTGTGGTGAGCTCATGGGCACGGGCGTTTGAAGGGTTATTGTGCTGATTCGTGTAGAATCCTTCCAGTTCATACGCGAGCCGCTTCGCGACACCTGTATAACTGTTCGGATGATTGTGGCCGGCCTCGGTTGGCACGACGAACACTCTCGCGCCGTAGGCGCGCAGCATCGCCACTTTGGATTCATCCATCTTTCTGGGAATGGCTAGCGCAACCTGATGTCCCAGCAATGCGCCCCATCTTGCCAATCCTAAGCCAGTATTGCCTGATGTGCCCTCGCACAGAAGCGTTCCGGGCGTGACAACCCTGCGCGCTCCCCCTTCATCGATTTTAGTCACTGACCGTGAGATCTGGCCGGAGTTATAGCCATCCCGGATCATCTGATACGCGATCCTGTCCTTCACTGACCCTCCGTTGGGAAAGGCGCCCTCGAATTTGGCGAGAACTTTTCCGTCAGTTCTAGGAAAGAAATCCGTGATGTCCACGATCGGTGTGGGCGTATCAACAGTCGCGCGGTACTGTTCCGGACGGAAGATTAGATTTCTCATCTTTGGGTTTCGATTTCATCCAAACTTATAAATCTTTCCACTCTAGAGGAGTAAAGAAACCCGATGCGAGGGAGGGGATTCGAACCCCC
>JAGVXW010000005.1 GCA_018303575.1 Candidatus Woesearchaeota archaeon | reverse complement strand
TTCGTGAAAATATCCACGATTGTCTGCTCTTTATAAATCAAAATTGTTTACTCAACAAATTCTTCGACGAGCTAACCGAGAGGTGTCGAACATGAGTTAATAGATAGAGTGATTCCCCTTCCCTATGGCCACTTCAGATGGGGATTCTCATTTGCCGACGGACGCCGAAAGAAGATGCATGAGAGAAAGGTTTGGGCTGACGAATCTTGTCGTTGCCTACCTTGGCCATTCTGTGGCGGAAATTATAATGAGGGAAACTCTTGCCTCTTCGTTCTATCGGCCCGGGTCGGACGCTAAAGATATCATCGAAATGATGAAAGGAACCCACTTTCTCACGCCGGAAGAGGTGGCAAATAACGCGGGCGCATATGCTGTCGCATCCAACAGCTTGCAGGGTGTCAGCCGTGTGCGTGAAATTGTGGATCGCGAACTGAAGGAGACCTATGGCCTTGAGCTGGTTGTGTCAGCGGGGGAGAGGCAATTCGGAGTTTCAGGTAGCGTCACTCTGGATGGGCAAGCCAGGGCTCTGCAGTTTTTTGGGGACGCAAGCTTAGGTCTTGGCGTCATCCATACAAGAGTGCCTGGGAATCTTACAACAGATGCTAGAACTATCGTCCAAGCTTACGAGGCGATAAAATATCCCGCTCCGCGACCCGCTATGCAAAGCGGACCGCCAAGCCGTGTTGAGATTACGGGGCTCGTACCTCAGATAGGCGGATCGCGACATATCGTGATAAACTAAGAACCCTACTTCTTCCCGTTCCCCGCTTTCCCAAACAGGATTCCAGCCAGCACGTTCAGCGCCCAGGCCTGCAGGAAATTGATTCTATATAACTCTCCAAAGACGAAATTCCACAGCAACTGCACCGGCCAGGCGAGAATCAGGCCGATGATGGCTGATATGGCGATCACCAGCAGCATCGTGCTCGCAAGGTCGACAAATCGCGCCAGGATGGGCATGTCTTTCCCGAGATTCATGGAGATGTAGATCTCGCAGCTATTTTTAAATGTTCACCCTTTCTCGCATTTATTTTCAATATAGAAAATTTACAATATTGAAAAGAAATTCGCATACACAAGAAATGGAGATATATGATATTACTAGATAATAGTAACAGATAGGAAGCTTTATATAGCAGCTTTTCCTCCTGGCCGTTATGTCACACACGATCTCGCGTTCCTTTCAGGCAGATCAACCGGGAAGTCCGGTCGTCCGGTCATTTATGGATGCGGACGGCTGGGCGCGCCTTGATGGGAAAGTGGCGAAGCTTCTCGAAAGCGAGGCAAATAACCTCTATGCGAGACATCGCGCTGATCTGGAAGGGTACCAGGAAAGAAAGAAGCCGGTCTCTGAACCCGAAGTCAATGCTATGGCGCAACGCGCTGACTGGCTGAGAAGCAATGGGATAGACGATATTTTCAGGCCGGAGTATGAGTTCCGCACCAGGGATGGGTTTATTGTCGACGGATTCACATATCATATGTTCCCCGAAGTGGACTGGATTGTTTCTAGGACAGGCAATCAGCCTTGCGATCCGGGCCAGCCTTACGGCTCAAAGCCCGCAAGCCAAAGAGACCTCCTGCTTTTTAGGGACATCGTCCACAATGTCACGCCAGAGACAGAGGCGCGTATCCTGGCAACCCTCTTGTACCTCTATAAGACTAAATATCCGGATCATAAGGAGTCCACGCGAATGGCGGTCTCGGAAAAGATTGCTGAGGTATTCTCATCTGTCTCTCAGACGCTCAGAAGCAGAGGGCGTGTTGCGGCCTTGCCTGCGCTCGAAGAGGTGAATCCTTCCGAAGTTTACGATCACGTTAAGCACCCTTTCTGGTTCGCGCTTTATGGTGAGTCCGGCGCCCGGGCAATCAATGCAGCTTACATCGCGCGCACGCTCATTCGCGCAAATGAGGAACGGATGGCGAACTGGAAGAAGATACGCGATATGCCTGATCCGGAACTGGTCACCGTTCCTTTTCCAGAGACAGAGGAAGCGATTAATCGCGGGATTGACAATCACGTGATGGGCCTGATACAGGCAATTCCTCGCTGGCAGGACAAGAGCGGACACAAGCTGCAGCGGGAGCTCGGATTTAAGGGCAGGGGAAAGGGGCACGTTTATTTCAATGAGCTCAAAGGCAGATTGGAATCCCAGACTTAGCTTCTCCTTTGTTTCAGCCGAAAGATAACTATTTATAGAGACCTCCCCTCGCGCTGCTCATGAAATCCTACCGCAAGGAGCTCTTCTTCCAAATCCCGACAAGAAGGGCGATTATCAACATCACTCAGCAAGTGGAAGCATGCATCAAGGAATCCGGCGTCAAGGAAGGCCTCTGCCTCGTCAACCCAATGCACATCACCGCCTCAATCTTTATCAACGATGACGAATCAGGCCTCCACGCGGACTATGAGCGCTGGCTTGAAAAACTCGCTCCAGAAAAGCCGCACAGCCAGTACCAGCATAACGAGACAGGCGAGGACAATGCCGATGCCCACCTCAAGCGCACGATCATGGGAAGGGAAGCTGTCATGGCAATCACGGCAGGAAAGCTCGATTTCGGCACCTGGGAGCGCATCCACTACGCGGAATTCGATGGCATGAGGAAGAAGCGCGTCCTCGTCAAGATCATCGGTGAATGACATGAAGCACATCCAGAAAGTCCGGGTTACGTATGCAGACACCGACCATGCAGGCGCGGTCTATTATGCCAATTATCTCAAATGGCTTGAGATCGGCCGTACCGAAATCCTGCGCCAGCACGGCCTCACGTACGCGGAATTCGAGAAGCAGGGCATCGTCGCCCCGGTCGTCCACGCGGAAATCGATTTCAAAGAAGCCCCAAAGTACGACGACATCGTCGAAATCCACACAACCTTAGAGGCGATCGGCAACTCCAGCATCACGTTCTCCTACGAAATCAAGGCCGGAGACAAAGTCTTCGCAATAGCAAAGACCGTAAATGTCTTCACAAAAGACAAGAAGAAGGTCTCGGTGCCGGAAGAGATAAGGAAACTCTTGCAAAAATAAGAGTCCACTCTCTGGATGTTCGCAAGCGTAAAATTTATATACTAATAGTATATGATCATATACTCTAGGTAAATAACCATGCACGAGCGCTTCAGCCTGACGCCAAACGTCATTCGGGTAATGGATTTTCTTATACGGAACTTCGAGGAGCGCCTGAGCATCAACACGATAGGAAAAAGGCTTGGCCTCAGTCCGAGAGGCGCCCATCAAATCCTCAAGAACCTAGAAAAGATTGACGCCATTGTGCCTGAGCGCATAGGAAACGCGATCTACTATCGGCCGAACTGGGAAGGTGCCAGTGGCCGCAAGATGATGGAATTCATCATGCTCCGCAATGATCTCTCGAAATATGCGCAAGTCCAGGCTGAAGACCTCAGCCCGCTCAAGGAGCGTACGCATGCTGCCGTGCTCTTTGGCTCGGTGCTGACAAAAGGAAAAGATGCCGCCGACATTGACGTCCTCCTCGTCTATGACCGGAAGAACTTTGGAAAGGTGGAGAAATCCTTGAAAGAGATACGCAGCCTCAAGGCCAAGCCGATCCATCAGGTGGCGCAAACTCCCAGAGACCTCGAGGAAAGCATACGCAAGCATGATGCGGTAATCTTAAATATCCTTAGAACAGGCGCCGTCCTTTGGGGGCCGGAAACCCTAGTGGAGGCGATCAGGCATGGGGCAAATCGACAATAAGATGAAATGGTGCCTGAACAAGGCCGAGAGGGAAGGGGCGAAACATCGCGGCTTGAAGAGGGTCCATCCTGATCCCGCGCTTGCCAAGGATCTCGTCGCGAAAGCGCAGCACAACCTGAAGGCGGCTTCCTACAACGCGTAGGGAGGCTTCGAGGACTGGGCGGTGAGCTGTTGCTTCTATTCCATGTACCATTGCCTGCTTGCCATCCTCGCAAAGTTCGGGTATGAGCGCAGGAACTAGGAATGCACGTTCGCCGCTGTCGCCTATCTCATCCAGGAGAAAAAGCTGGATCTCGATGAGAAATGGATAGCTGCCATGCGGACGGAGCATGAAGGAGAGAACGAGCTGGTAAGCCTGCGCGAGAAGTTTCAGTACAGCGCCAGTACCCGGATGGAACCAGATCGGATAATTGCGCTCATCAAACAAGCGGACGAGTTTGCGGGCACCGTGCGCGGCTTGTTAAAATAACCAATTAAAGTATCGACACATCCCCTTCCTGCAGAATCCTTTTTCCGCGCGTCGTCTGCACAACTAATTCGCCGTCAGCAGTGATGTCAACGGCTTTCCCGACGACATCGCCGCTTAGAGTTGCGGCGCGGATGTTCTTGCCCAGCGTCGAGCACTCGGAGCGGTAGCGCTCAAGCAGTTCTGAGGAGCTTAATTGCGACGCGTTCTTGTACGCGGTCAAAATATGTTTCATCACCACATCAACTGGCTTCTCCTTCCGGTAGATCTGCCGCAATGAAACAGCATTCAAAGATGAAGACAGCATGTTGTTCACGTTCACGCCAATGCCCACAACAACCTTCTCCGGAGTATTTCCAGAAAATACCGCCTCAGACAGGATCCCGCTCACTTTCTTCCCCTTGTACAGCACGTCGTTCGGCCATTTCACGGAAAATCCGGGCCCGAGCGCAGCTCTCACAGCCAAAGCCACCAGCATCGTGTATTCCTGCACCGGCCGCGAAGGCGACACGACAAGCGACATCCACAGCCCCCCCTTCCCAGACTCCCACACTCTGCCAAACCTTCCCTTGCCCTTCGTCTGCTCCTTCGCGACAATCAGCGTCCCCGGCTTCTCCATCCGTCCAACATCATTCGTGGACTCCACTTTCGAAAATCTTTTGATGTTGAACTCACTCATGGAGCCCCTCCTGGCGCGCAGCAGAAGCCCACGCCGAGTTCCGGTCGTTGAACCTGCCCCTCTTCTTGAGATAGTGTGAAACAGCAGTGCTGATGACGATGGCTTTCTGCTCCTGCGTCAGTGTCCTTCTCGGGGCGCGCAGCTTCCTCAAGATCTTATTGTCTTCGATGAAAGAAGTCGTGATCCTTCCTTTCTGGAAGGCCTTGCTGTTCAGCACTGCCTTATGGAAAGGGATTGTCGTCTCCACTCCCTCGATGACGAACTCCTCCAAGGCGCGCTTCATCCGGTCAATGGCCTCATCTCTTGTTTTTCCGGCGCACATCAATTTGGCGATCATGGAATCATAGTGAGGACTCACCACTTGCCCTTTGTGGCTCGACGAGCATACGCGGATGCCCGGCCCTCCCGGCGGAAGGTAGTTCGTGATCGTGCCCGTTTCAGGACAGAAGCCCTCGTGCGGGCACTCCGCGTTGATCCGGCATTCGATGGCCCAGCCGTAGAACTGGATGTCCTCCTGTTTGAATGCCAATTCAGCGCCGGCAGCGATCTTGATCTGTTCCTTCACCAAGTCAATGCCCGTGATCATCTCCGTGATGCCATGCTCCACCTGGATGCGCGTGTTCATCTCCATGAAGAAGAAATTGCCAGTGTCATCAAGGAGGAACTCCACCGTGCCTGCCCCTTCATACTTTGCCAGTTTCGCCGCCTTCACCGCCGCCTGTCCCATGCGCTCCCGCATCTCGGCAGTCAGCGCAGTGGAAGGCGCCTCCTCGACGAGCTTCTGGTGCCTGCGCTGGATGCTGCAGTCCCTTTCGCCGAGATGGAGGACGTTGCCCTTGCTGTCCCCGAGGATCTGGAATTCCACATGCCTAGGCTTCTCAAGGTAGCGCTCCACAAAAACCTCTTTGCTCTTGAAGCTCGCCAAAGCTTCATTCTGGCAGCTCGTGAAGGCAGAAGCAAATTCCCCCTCCTTGTTCACGATGCGTATCCCTTTGCCCCCTCCGCCAGCCGCCGCCTTGATGATGATGGGGAATCCAATTCTCTTGGCGAGCTGCGTTCCTTGGGCGACATCGCTGATCGGGTGCTCAGTCCCTTCCAGCACCGGGATGCCCGCCCCATGGATGATCTTCTTCGCGTTGATCTTGTCCCCCAAAGCCTTGATCGCCTCGGCCGAAGGCCCGATGAACTTGATCTTGCTCTTCTTGCAAAGTTTAGCGAACTCCGCGTTCTCAGATAAGAACCCGTAGCCAGGATGGATGGCGTCCACTTTCATCTTCTTCGCGACGCGGATGATGCGCTCCATGTCAAGATAGTCTGAAGCGTTGTTGCCGATCTTCATCGCCTTGTCCGCGAACTTCACCGCCAGCTCGCGCTCGTCCTGCTTCGTGTAGATCTGCACGCTCTCGATGCCCAGCTCCCGGCACGCGCGGATGATGCGCACAGCAATCTCCCCACGATTAGCTACCAGCACCCGCTTGAACAGCCGGTTCTTCCGGATCTTCGTGTACTCCTTCTCGTCGCCCAGTCCGCGCGTCAGCCGCTCGACAAACGTCCGTGCTTCGGGATCCTGCAGCACGCTCTGGACGCGCTTCTCGTCCCCGGCGATCTTGCTCGCGAACTCCAGCTTGATGACGTCAGTCAGCGCCTGCACCCCCTTCTTCACCTTCTTGCCCGTGTCAAAGCTGATGACGTGCCTTCTCACCACTCCTTCGACCTCGTGGAACAGCGCAGGCGCCTTCTTCTTCGCCTTCAGGAACGCGTCCTTGGCCGAGAGGTACATCTCATAGAATGGCTTGAGCCCTTTCTCCACCGCCTTTGCTACCTTCTTCTTTTCCACGGCACTTACAAGCCGACAGCTCTTTTTAAACATTGCCTTGCGGAAAAGGCATTTTCTGGCGTGAGGAAATCCTCTCTTTTTGAAGTGTGCCCTTTATAAGTGAAAATGCATTTCTCTCGGGCATGAAATATCCAGTGGAACTGGTCAGGCAGTTTGGCGCAAAGGCGGGGATTCTTATGCATGTCGCCAGGCATCTTCCCGATATCCCTCAAGCAAGAATGGTTGTCAAGACTCCGCGTGAGTCCATTGAGGACTTCCTGTCGCGGGCTGAAAGGGAAGCCATCACGCATCCCCGGCTCTACCGGTCAAGCGCATTCCACGAGTTGCATGGATATGAGGGAGCCTTCGTTTCAATTACTGTGGGGGATTTTGAAACAATGCGCAGGGAGATAACCAACCCAGGTTACTGTGGCCCCTATTCAACAAGAGAGCGCTTTGATGAGTACGAGAGGTGGGCCATCCGGAGTATTGAGAGTTCAACCGCGGCATTACGTGAGAGAGGCCATAAGCATCTGCCCAAAAGTATCGCGGTTATCGCCGCCGAAAAATCTCCAAGTGTCATCGTTGGAACGTACATAAAGCATCCCAATCAGGAAGGGACGTATTGGATTGGATGTTCCGTTGCGTCCTCGATCGACGGGCTTGATCCTCTTCATGCCAGTTTTGTATCCACAGACGGTAATACTCTGCCATTTGGTCATTCTTTTATTTCCCGGTCTGTCGTGCCGGGCGATCTGGTCGCCAACATCGAGGCAGTACTCCCTTGGCATGATCGCATCGCCAGCTTGCCAGAAATGGATTCCGGTTGGTCCTATCAGATAGAATTTGGGCTCTTTCCGACTATGCTTTACCAAGTGCGGCCATTCAAAAGGCAATCAAGAGCGAATTTTACTCTGCCTGCTGCAGAAGAACTTGAAACTCCTCTCGTGGTGGGCATCGCCCCAAGGAAGGGAATGGTCCTGCGCGTGGAAACGGATATCTACCAAAGAATTTGTTATAGCACGCCAATCAACCCTGAGGGAACCCCCACTTTGGTGGTTGACGAACTCAGGAGCGCTGGGACTATCGTCGATGAAGTGCCTAACCACCAAGCCAATCTTTTTTCAGAATCCATTGGGTTCCTCTCCCATAATGACATTGCGGCAATGAGGCACGCAAGGGTTTCAGTGCTTTATGTGTCCTACCTTCCTGAGCGATTTCAAACTGGTGATATGGTGCGGCTGAGGAGCGATGGCAGATATCATTCAATTGAGCGTGTAGCTCAGTTTACGTAGAATGAGAGTCATACCGATGACCCTTCTCATATCCCTTTTTCCCCCAAGAATTCCGCCTCAAAAACCGGGATTTTCAGACGATAAAACCCACCGAAACCCTTATAAAGCTGCCAGCGGTCCTTTTCCCCATGGCAAACATCGACGAACTCAAGGCGGCAGATGGTACGCTAAACGCGGAGGCCATCATGAAGATCATCCCCTACGGAAGCAATTTCCTGATGGTGGACAAGGTTACGCTCCTGGAGAAGAGGCGCGTCCAGGCGACGAAGAAGTCGGATCTAAAACAGTTCGAGGGCCATTTTCGCGATTTTCCACTCATGCCCGGCGCCCTGATCATCGAGGGCCTGGGCCAGGCGGCCACGCTCTTGCTCCGCTACAATCTTCCCAACCATGAAACCAAGGAAATCCTCGCCTACAAGATCAAGGAGGCGAAGTTCTCCCTCCCGACGTTCCCCGGGGATGAGCTGCTCTTCGACGTCCAGATGGCGGGCATGGACGAGAGGGGCGCGCTGATGCAGGGCTCAGCTTCGGTGAAAGGCCAGAAGGTGTCAGAGTGCACCATGATGCTCTCCATCGTCGACAGGCAGCAGTTCCGGGGCAGGTACGCAAAGTAAGATGGAGCCCCGCTATGTGCGCGGAGTCGGGATGACAAGATTTAGCGTTGACGATCGTTCTACGATCAGCACCTCGCAGGAGGCCGTCAGCAAAGCGTTGGCCGACGCGGACATGAAAGTAGCTGACATCGATGCTGTCGTGCTGTCCACTGAGGACACGAGGGTGAACGACGAGCGCCAGCGCCATTACTCTGCCATGCTCGCTTCGATCCTGAAGCGCAAGATCCCCATCATCCGTGTTGAAGCCGTTTGCGGAGGCGGAGGCGCGGCCTTCTGGAGCGCCTGCAGGATGAAGTACAACAACATGCTCGTCCTGGGCGTGGACAAGGTCGCCTGTTCCCCAACTCCCCTCGTCACGAAGGAGATCATGAATGCGGGAGACAACTTCTGGGAGCAGGAGGAAGGCCTCGTCTTCCCAGCGATCAACGCCCTGGTCGCCCAGCAGCATTTCACCCAATACGGCACCACCCACGAGGATCTCGAGCTCATCTCCTTCAAGAACCATTCCAACGGCGCCCTGAACCCGAACGCGTATTTTTACAAGCGGCCCATAACTTTGGATACCATCAAGAAAGGCCCGATGGTCGCCTCGCCCTTCACGCTCTTCGACTGCTCCATCTCCGTCAACGGAGCGGCCGCCGCCATCATCAGCCATGACGAGGGGGAAATAAAAGTGAAAGCGAGCGCCCTGAATACCGATCGTCTCGCGCCCTTTGAACGGGAATCTCTGACAGAATGGAAGGCCTGCACCCTCGCGGCGAAAGAAGCGTTCAAGCAAGCCGATCTCTCGCCGAAAGACATCCATGTCGCGGAAATCCATGACGCATTCACGATTGTCGAGCTCATCGCATACGAAGACTTGGGCTTCGCAAAGAAAGGGGAGGGCGCGAAGCTCATCAGGGACGGCACTGTCAACCTCGACGGCAAGATGCCGGTCAACACGTCAGGAGGCCTCAAGGCAAGAGGCCACCCCATCTCGCCCACAGGAGTGGCGCAGATCGTCGAGATTGCGGATCAGCTCAGGAACAAGTGCGGAGACAGGCAGGTGAGCAGCCCGAAATACGGCCTCGCGCACAACGTTGGCGGCGCCGGCGGGACGATTTCAGTGCATATCTTCGGTAAGAGGTGAACGATGGCAAGGATCATCCGCTGGGTATCAAAAAAGTCAGGCAAGAAATGGATCCACCCTATTGATACTCCCCTAGATAAGGGCGATGAGATTGTGAAGCAGGTGGGTACAAAGACAAAGGTTGTGGGAGTAACGAAAGTCTTCATCCCCAACCCCCTCCATCCTATCGTTCCCTATCATGTCCTCATCTTGCAGGATGAGCATGGCAGCCGCATGCCGAAGAAGACGATGAAGGAATACAAGATCGGCGATGTCTACGAAGACAAGCCGAATAAGGATGAGAATGCCATTGCCGCAATCAAGATCAAGTACGACTATCTCGAGGCCGTGGATGAAGCCTTGGAACTCATCGGCGATGTCAAGGTCACAGCCAAAACAAGGATCCTCATCAAGCCCAATGCGTCCATTCCCGCTTATGCCTATCTCGGCATGTGCACGAATCCGAAAACAATGGAGGCCCTGATCCAGGCCCTCCTGAAGCGCGGCGCGAAGGCAGAAAACATCACGATCGCCGAGCAGTCCTTTTTCCTCCCGCTCGAAAAGGCGGCGGCGAAGTCAGGCCTGCCGGAGCTCATCGCGAAATACAAGGTAAACTATGTTGACATTTCACAAACTAAATTTGAAGAAAAGAAAATCCGCGAGTTCACCTTCAAAGTTTCCATGCTCCCGCAGGAGTTCGACCTGCGCTTCAACGTGCCCGTCATCAAGACAGACATGCAGCTTGGCATGGACGGCGCCTTCGAGAATCTCACGCGCTTCCTGGAGAAGCAGAATTTCCTGGAGTTCGCCAAGAATCCGAAGAAAGCCGCCCTCGCGCTTTCAGTCCTTCCCCAGGCCCTGCCCTCTTTTATCACGATTGGCGACGCTTCCATCGGCGCCCAGGGCAACGGCCCCGGCGAGCACGGCGAGCCGGGATTCTTCAACCTCATCTTCGCGGCGAGGAATCCGGTCGTCCATGACGCGGCAGTCGCGAAAGTATTCTGCCTGAGGATCCCGCCCTATATTGAGCTCGCTGGTAAGCTCGGCCAGGGCGAATATGACATCAAAAAAATCGAGTTCGTAGGCAATGAATATGAAGCTCTGAGACGGGACGTCAAGCAGCCGATTGGCTCGGCCTTGCTCAAGGAGGGATTATGACCTTCATCAGGGGAGTGGGCATGACGAAGTTCGGCATCTCCGACAAGCTCACGCATCAGATGGCCTATGAGGCTTCCGTGGAGGCGCTCCGGGACGCGAATATGGCCTTTGACGAGATTGACGCTGTTGTCTGCAGCACCCTGGAGTTCTTCCAGTCCATCGAGAAGCAGCGCCATTTTCCCGCGATGCTCTCTTCAATGTTCCGCACGCATGTGCCCATCATCAAGGTCGAGGCAGCCTGCTCCGGAGGCGGGGCCGCCCTCTGGTATGCCAACCAGCTTCCCTACGAGAACATCCTGGTTGTCGGCTCCGACAAGCTCATGACCATGAAGTCGGAGGCGATCACCGACGAGTTCATGATGGCCGCCGAGAATAGGTATGAGCAGACCGAAGGCCTGAACTTCCCCAGCCAGAACGCGCTCGTCGCGCAGGAATATATGCAAAAATATCCAAGCACCACCCCCCATCATCTCGCGCTCATCGCCGCAAAGAACCACGCGAACGCCGCCCTGAACCCGAAGGCGAAGTTCTATCAGCAGCCCATTTCTCTGGAGAGGATAGAGTCTTCCCCCGTTGTCTGCTCGCCCTTGCGGCTGTTCGACTGCTCCATCTCCGTCGACGGAGGCGCTGCCTGCGTCATCACGAAGGACAAGGCCGACATCGAGATCGCCGGCTCGTCGCTCTACACCGATTATCTCCCGACGTTTGAGCGCGACGACAACACAAGTTGGGAGGCAGCGGTGCTCTCCTCAAAGGAAGCGTATGCCCAGGCCAAAGTAGCGCCGGAGGATATTGATGTCGCCGAGATCCATGACGCGTTTACCATTGTCGAGCTCATCGCGTATGAGGATTTAGGGTTCGCAAAGAAGGGCAAGGCCTGGCAGCTCATCGAGAAGGGCCACTTCATGAAGGACGGAAAGCTCCCAGCAAACATGTCCGGCGGCCTGAAGGCGAAAGGCCATCCCATTTCAGCCACTGGCCTGGCGCAAATCTATGAGCTGGTGAAGCAGATGCGCGGCCTGCAGGGCGAACGGCAAGTGAGGAGAGCGAAGACAGCGCTCGCCCATAACGTCGGCGGCGCCGGCGGCACGATCGTGACGCATATCTTGAAGCACCGAGGTGCAGCATGAAAGGAAAAACAGCACTCATTACCGGATCGACGAGAGGCATCGGCAGGTCAATCGCGTTGGAGCTTGCCTCGAGGGGTTGCGACATCCTCCTCCACGGAATGGAAGACCCAGCCCAAACGCTGGAAGAAATCCAGAAGAAGGGCGTCAAGGCCGCCTTTGTCCAGGGCAACGTCGCCGACTACGAGAGCTGCCGGAAGATGGCCGAGGAGGCCCAGAAGCACTTCAAGCAGATCGACATCCTCGTCAACAACGCGGGCATCACGATGGATCGCACCCTGAAGAAGATGACTCCCGATGAATGGAACAAGGTGATTTCCGTCAACCTGGGCTCCATGTACAATGTCACGAGCACGGTCCTCCCCCTCATCCCCGACGGCGGCAGGATCATCAGCATCAGCTCCATCGCCGGCCGGACAGGCAATTTCGGCCAGACGAATTACGCGGCGAGCAAGGCGGGCGTCATCGGCTTCACGAAGTCCCTCGCCAAAGAGCTCGGGAAGCGAAAAATCACCGTCAACGCAGTCGCGCCCGGCTTTATCCAGTCGCCCATGACGGATAAGATCTCCGTGGACATGCTCGCCAACATCCTCGAGCCCGGAGGACGTCGCGAGGGCGGTCGCCTTCCTTGCCTCGGATGACGCCCAATACATCACCGGCACCGTCCTCAGGGTGGACGGCGGGCTGAACTTTTAGAGTTGATGAAACACCAATCAAAAAGGAAATCAGGGAAGAGCGAAAAGCTCAATTTGATTATTGATTCTAGAGAAAATAAGAATGTGAGTCATGAGATGATTAGACTTGATTCTTCTAATCAGTTAGAATATCTTAGTAACTTTCTTATGAATTATTTGGATAATAAGAACAAAGTTAAGGACCTCATTTCTCTTTTCAAAGATGACATAACCTTTGCTAAACATGGAAAGGAAACCTTTTCCTCTTTTAGGGTAGAAGATTCTCTTTCAAATATTGATTTCTGTGAATTTGCTAATGGGGGAATTCTCTTTATTTTTATGGCGATACTTCACAAAAAGAAGTCGCATAATTGGAAACCAGAAGATTACTTTATCCTATAGCTCTTTTTGTGTATAGTACCGAAATTGGTTAACATTCCGATGGAACTTTTCTTTAAATAGCCGGGGGTATTTTTCGGCGATTTTCTGCCACCAGGAACCCCCTTTCCG
>JAGVXW010000083.1:4085-6966 GCA_018303575.1 Candidatus Woesearchaeota archaeon | reverse complement strand
GAACAAATATAGCTGATCGGCTCACGCGACTAAGAAGGCCAAACAAACCCCTACCCTGTCAAAAAGCTCACCCCCTAAACAAACCTGCGGAGATACTGAAGAAAGGGGCACATGTTTATGCAAGCAATATAAGCGGTTCCTGCGACGGGGCTCGTCAGGATACAGTTCGGCTCCGCTGTAATGATTCCCTTCTTTCAGGCACGTTTTGAGGAATTCAAAAGAGAAGCGGTACCCATGCTTGAGGAGGTCGCGACGGGCGTCGGCGTCGAGGAGAACCTTCCCTTCATCAACGAGATCCTTCACTCGCGCAAGCGTCTCTTCCGGAATCATGCAAAAGACGAAGCGGGGCAGATATATAAACCATTCTCAGGAAGTCAAGAAAGAGCGCGGGCCGCGGCTGGCGTCTTTCGTTCTCGCAATCGAGCAGGAGAAGGCTGCGGAACTTTTGGCGCAAGTGTAGGCTCGTACTGCCCAACCATTTCTGGGAGGCTTGAAAGGGCGTGGGTGAAGGGCATCCAGCTATCAGAGTCCTGCAGCTCCCTCGCGCGGGCAGACAAGTATGCGCTCGCTGCCCGCCCCACTTCCGCCAGCGCTTCAGGATCACTAGGGAGATGCGCCGCCGTGAGCCGCAGTTGCGCGCGCACGGAATCCAGATAGGTGTCCGCCCACGCGGCGCTTGCGTAGTCAGGAGAGGCGTAGCCGGGCTCAGATTCCCAGCGACGGTATGCCAGAACCATCAGCTGCGTGGGAAGATGCGCAGCAACTGCCTCCTTCCGGAGCGACTGGAACCGCGCCCGAAGCTCCCGCCTGCCCTGGCTGTCCAAGACGCCGGCGCGGGTCGCCGCCTCGCGAGCAGCCTCCTCAACCTTGGAAAGGCTTCCCGCGACCGCCCACCCTTCCGCTTTCTCGAGAGCTCTGGCCAGGGCGTCATTGGAGGGTTCAGAAGAGATGCTATCCACAAACCGGGTCGTTGCCTCCACTGCCGCGGACAGATAAGGGACCATTCCGCACTTGAAATCTGCTCCCTTTATAAATGTTTTCCTTTTAACTACTTTTGAGTGAATCAAAGAGGGAATCTCTCGTCCAGCCTCGCCTCAAGGAACAGCTCTCCCTCGGGCCCTGAAGGCGGTTGAAGCTGCCTTGCCGCTTCCAAAACCTGCACCCGCACAGGGCGGAGTTGAGCGTCTGTAAGGTGCTCGGCGGCATGCGCGAGAAGAAGTTCCGCGGCCGCCCGAACGCGATCCGCGTACGCGCCTTCTTGTCCTGCGACGAGGAATTGGAGATTATCCGGCAGGCGCGTGGCATACGCTCTTTGTAGGTTATGAAGAGCGGCCGCATGCACTGCATCTAGGTCAAGCTCATTCGTGGGCTTTTGGCGCAAGGCACCGATTTCGTCCCGGACAACTCGCAGAAAGTGGGAAGCCATCACATAGCCGCCTACGGCGGCGAATCCTTGAACGAGACCGGCGTGATACTGTAATTCCTTTGCGGCAAGGGCAACCGGATCTAAGTCCTTAGCGACGGTGGAATCAAAAGCCATTTCAAGCAGGAAGGATGCCCGTTATTTAAATCTGCCTCCTTGCGCCACCCGACGCAAACTACTTAAATTACCTCCAACCAGCAGGCGAAATGGCCATCATCGGGGTGCTGAAGGAGCCGCAAGGCGAATCAAGAGTCGCCGCCACTCCGAATTCCGTCAAGGCGCTCATCAAGAAGGGATGCGAAGTTGTCATCGAGGCGGGCGCAGGAGCGTCTGCGTTCATTTCTGATGAAGAATATAGAAAAGCAGGAGCGAAGATCGAAAAGCCGGCCAAAGTGTTCTCAAGCGACATTATCCTCGCGGTCAACGCCTCGCAAGCTAAAGGAAAAAAGCATCCTTTCCAGGCGATGAAAAAAGGCGCCATCTGGATTTCCTTCTTCCTTCCCCAGCTTGAGGAAAAATCCCTTGCTTTGGCAAAAGAAAAGGGCATCGGCATCTTCTCCATGAACCTTATTCCGAGAATCTCAAGGGCGCAATCGATGGACGCGCTCACAAGCCAGAGCACCGTCGCCGGCTACAAGGCCGTGCTCCTCGCAACCAGCCATCTTCCAAGGATGTTCCCACTCATGATAACCGCCTCAGGCACGATCAGGCCGGCAAAAGTCGTCATCCTGGGCGCGGGCGTCGCTGGGCTGCAGGCCATCGCCACGGCAAGACGATTAGGAGCCCAAGTTGAAGCGTCTGATGTCCGGCAGGCGGCGAAGGAGCAAGTCGAAAGTCTAGGCGCGAAGTTCATCGAAGTCCCCAACGCTGAAAACCTTGAGGATACAGGTGGATATGCAAAAGAAGCATCCAAGGAATTCCTGCAGAAGCAATCAGAGGAAGTCGCGAAGCATATCGCCCAGGCCGATGTCGTCATCGCTACAGCTCTCGTCCCGGGAAAAAAGGCGCCCATCCTTGTCACCAAGGCGATGGTAGAGTCCATGAAGAACGGCAGCGTCATCGTCGATCTTGCTGCGCAGATGGGCGGCAACTGCGAGCTCACAAAACCCGGAGATACCCTCAATCATAATGGCATCACGATTATCGGCCACACGAACATCGCCGGCACAGTGGCGGCAGACGCTTCCGAGATGTACGCGCAGAATCTCGTCAATTTTCTCAACGGGATGCTGAAGGAAGGGAAGATCGAGATCAATCCTGAAGATGAAGTCTACAAGGCAGCAAAGGTGAGCCCATGATCGAGCTCTTCGCGCTGTTCGCCCTGTTCGTCCTCGCTTGTTTCCTCGGCTATGAGATGATCAACAAGGTGCCGCCCACGCTCCACACTCCGCTGATGTCAGGCACGAACGCGATCTCGGGCATCACGATCCTGGGCGCCTTGCTCGCTATCCCAAGAAG
>JAGVXW010000083.1:2969-4003 GCA_018303575.1 Candidatus Woesearchaeota archaeon | reverse complement strand
ATCCTCTTCATCCTTGGAATCAAGGATCTCACGAGGATAAAGACCGCCAGGAGAGGCAACCTTGTTTCCAGCGCAGGCATGCTACTGGCTGTCGCGACAACCCTCTTGGAAATGCAGGGAAAAATTGGCTGGCTTTACATCCTTATCGGAATCCTGATCGGCACGATCATCGGCTGGGTTATGGCGATAAAAGTGAAGATGACCTCCATGCCCGAGATGGTGGCGATCTTCAACGGATTCGGGGGAGCAGCCTCTGTCCTTGTAGCACTCTCCTATTTTCTCATCAACCGCCAGCTCCCTCAGCTCGACCTCCTCACTGTCCTGTTGAGCGTCCTCATAGGGTCAATAACATTCACCGGCAGCGTCATCGCCTTCGCCAAGCTCGCCGGCTACATAAAAGCCAGGCCGATTGTGTTCCCGGGCAATAACCTTCTCAATCTCTTCATGGGGATATTGCTGCTCGGCCTTGGCGCCATTATCCTCCTCTCCCCCCTCACCCCCTGGATGTTGACGCTGATGATGGCGCTCATGGCGCTTTCCCTCGTGCTCGGCCTCCTCCTCGTCATCCCCATCGGCGGCGCCGACATGCCTGTGGTGATCGCGCTCCTGAATTCCTATTCCGGCCTCGCCGCAGCAGCCACCGGCTTCGTGCTCAAGAACCCCCTCCTCATCGTAGCGGGCGCCCTAGTCGGAGCCTCCGGCATCATCCTCACGCAGATCATGTGCAAGGCGATGAACCGCTCCCTCAAGAATGTCCTGTTCGGCGGTTTCGGCCAGGAAGTCGCGAAATCATCTCAAGAAACCGGCTACAGCAACATCAAGCAGACTTCAGCTGAGGAAGCCGCCATGATGCTTGACGGCGCTGAGAGTGTTATCTTCGTCCCGGGCTATGGCCTGGCTGTCGCGCAAGCCCAGTTCGCGGTGCAGGAGATCGCGGAATTCCTGAAGAAGAAAGGGAAGAAAGTGAGCTTCGCCATCCACCCGGTTGCGGGAAGGATGCCCGGCCATATGAACGTGCTCCTCGCGGAAGCCAA
>JAGVXW010000083.1:0-2911 GCA_018303575.1 Candidatus Woesearchaeota archaeon | reverse complement strand
GGCATGCCTATCCTGAAGGTGCATGAGGCAAAAACGGCCATTGTCATCAAGCGCACTCTTGGCTCAGGCTTCGCCGCCATCGAGAACAGGCTCTTCGACCTGCCCAACACGCTCATGCTCTTCGGCGACGCGAAGGACGTGCTCCAGAAAGTGATGGCGGAATTGGAAGAGATGTAGCTTTCTCACAATTTGTTATCCAAATAACAATATGTATTTATAAGGCCCCGCCTTCTTGCTGGGAATGCTCGTCCTCAAATTCGGCGGAACCTCGCTGGCGAACGCGGAGCGCGTCAGGAACGCGCACCAGATCGTGAAGCAGCGCGGAGGGAAGAACCCCGTTGTAGTATGCAGCGCTGTCTCCGGAATAACCAACAAGCTGATTGCTCTCTCTAGCGAAGGCTCTGTGGAAGAGATCATCCCTATCCATGACAAGATCATCTCTGAGTTAGGGCTTCCAGTGGGTCTGTTGCTTCCACTGTATCAGGAATTGAGAGCCGCTGTTGAGAGATTGCGGAAAGAGCAATCCAAAGAAAGTCTCGACGTGGTGCAGAGCTTCGGTGAACGCTTTTCAGTCAGGATCATGGAAGCATATTTCAAGAGCCAGGGAGAACAAGCAAAAGCTTACGACGCTTTCGACGTGGGCATGCTGACAGACGACCGCTTCGGCGCCGCAAATCCGCTGAAGGAACATGCGGACCAGATAAAGAAGCATCTGAACAGGCTCGACCATATCGCGATTGTGACAGGGTACATCGGGAAGACAAAAGACGGACGCGTCACGACCTTGAGCAGGGGCGGCTCTGACTTCACCGCCTCGCTCATCGGCGCCGCTCTTGACGCGGAAGAGATCCAAATCTGGACAGACGTCAATGGCATGCTTTCCACAGACCCCAAAGTTGTGCCGTCAGCGAAAACCATAGACAGCATCAGCTTCCAGGAGGCGGCCGAGCTCGCTACATTTGGCGCGAAAGTGATGCACCCGAAAAGCATCCAGCCTGCTTTGGATACAATCCAAGCAATACAGGAACCATCATCGTCGCGGAAAGCAGGGAAAAAGGCAGGATCAAGGGCATCGCCGCGAGAAAGGGCGTGACGCTCGTCAACGTGCGCTCCACGAGAATGCTCGAGGCGGACGGCTATCTGGCGAGACTGTTCGACATTTTTGCGCGCCATCGCAAGAGCGTGGATTTGATCGCCACCTCAGAGGTGAGCGTCTCGCTTACGGTTGACAGCGACGAGGGCCTGGACAGGATCATCAAGGACCTCAACCACATAGCCAATGTCAGGGCCGAGCGGAATAAGGCCATCGTCTGCGTTGTCGGCGAGGGCATCCGCGAGGACGTGACGCTCCCGGGCAAGGTGTTCTCCCTCATCAGCACGAAGGGAATTCCCGTAGACATGATTTCCGTGGGAGCTTCGCTCATCAACGTCAGCTTTGTCGTGGATGAGGCAGAGGCGGACGCGGCTGTCCGCGTCCTGCACGAGGCGTTAATATGAAGCGCATCCCTGTTGGCGTGCTGGGGGCGACGGGCATGGTCGGGCAGAGATATCTTTCCCTATTGGAAAACCATCCTTGGTTTGAGGTTGTGCATGTCGCCGCTTCCCCCCAGTCAGCCGGCAAGTCCTATGAGGAAGCTGTCAGAGGAAGATGGCAGATGGAAAGCCCTATCCCCCAAAATGTAAAAAAGCTCGTCGTCAAAGATGCTGCACATGTGGAGGAAGCGAAATCCTGCCGCTTTGTCTTCTCCTGCGTGGAGATGGAGAAGGAGCAGGTAAGAAATTTGGAGAACGCCTATGCTGCCGCAGGCATTCCGGTTGTCTCGAGCTCTTCCGCGCATAGGTGGACAGAAGATGTCCCCATGCTGATCCCGGAAATCAATCCCCCCCATCTGGACGTTATTCCAGAGCAGCAGAAGAAGAGAGGATGGAAGAGAGGATTCATTGTGGTGAAGCCCAACTGCTCGCTCCAAAGTTATCTCGCGCCGATATACGCGTTGGAACAGGCCGGCTACCCCATAAATCAGCTTCTTGTGACAACGATGCAGGCGGTCTCTGGAGCCGGCTATCCCGGAGTCGCTTCTCTGGATATGGTCGACAATATCGTTCCCTTTATCGGAGGGGAGGAAGAGAAATCCGAGAAGGAGCCGGGGAAGATCCTCGGGAAGATCGAAAATGGGAAGATTATCCCTCACACAAGGCTCAAGATCTCAGCGCACTGCAACCGCGTGCCGGTCGTTGATGGCCATACAGCTTGCGTCAGCATGAAATTCGCTGGCAAGAAACCGACAAGGGAGGAAATCATCCGGATTTGGAGAGAGTTCACGAGTGTTCCCCAGGAACTGAAGCTCCCTTCCGCCCCTGAACATCCGCTTGTCTATAGAGAAGAAGAAAACAGGCCGCAGCCGAGAAAAGATAGGGATGCGGAAAAGGGGATGGCGATCACACTGGGCAGGCTTCGCGAATGCAATGTCCTCGATTATCGCTTTGTGGGCTTGTCCCACAATACAATTAGGGGCGCTGCTGGCGGCGGCATCCTGAACGCGGAGCTTCTGAAAGCAAAAGGGTTCTTTGACTGAATTAGTGGAGGACAGAAGTATCGCATAGGATAAACACGAACTCACAGTTCGTGAAACCTTCAGCTTTACTGAAGGTTTTGTTCTGTCCTCAATATATTAATGGGCGAAAAAATATGCGAAACTATTGTCGCCCATTAAATCTCCGAAAGATTATTATATGCCTCTCCTGGAAAAGCAGGGCATGAGGGGACAATCGGTTCTCATCGGCCTTATTCTCGTCCTCGCCGTCGTCACTATCGTCTTCCCGATGGTGGGAAGCATGCTCCAAGAATCAGCCAAGGAGCAGGCTCCCAACCTGCAGCTCTACGCCGACTCGGTTTTAGATACACTTATGC
>JAGVXW010000004.1 GCA_018303575.1 Candidatus Woesearchaeota archaeon | reverse complement strand
CTCCCCAGGGCAGGACGGAAATGCGGAAGCCGTAATTGTTCTCACTTTATAGTAAATACAAAGCGAAAGGCTTATAAATAAGAGAAGCTTCGTTGATGGTATGTCAGAACCGAGTCTTGATGACCCTATGGGCAACGCGCCCGTAAGGCGCGTGCTTGTCGCGCACAGGAAACCTGTCCTCGTTGATCTTGTTGCGAGAGTCCTTGCGCAGGAGCATCCATATGCTGAAGTGGACAAGGCGTCTACGCTCGCTGAATTGCATAGGCATATGCGCGCGGATGCGCCTTATCTCTATGATCTCATTGTATCGGGATTGCTCTTCAAAAGTCCAGATAGCGGAGCTTTGCTTCCGTATAGCCAGCATACCTTCGAGACTGCCCACCAGAGGGCCGCTGATGCCAAGGCACCCTTCCCAACGCTTGTTCAATATTCCGGAGACAGCCGCAGGGCAAGCGAGCAAAACAAGAGTCTTCGAGAAAAAGAGATTCCCATCACCTATGTTCTTACAGGAGATCTCAGAGAACTGCGGGATGCGCTCAGGACCCGGCTGTGCCTTAATGCGCCAGTAGAACAGCCGGTTGTCCCAGCAATTTGCGCTGAGCCAGAGCGTGTTTCGATCCTGTATGTGGAAGATGAGCCCGGAGTGAGAAGCCTCTTTGAGACTGTCATGGGTGCGCATCTGCCTGGCGCTGAACTGGTTGTTGCCCAGAATTATGATCAAGCAGCCGCTCTTGCCAGGGGGCGAAGATTCACGGCGATCGTCACCGATAATAACCTTTGGGGCGGGGCCCTGGGGCAAGATCTCGTTGTCGCGGCTTATCAAACACACGGCCCGGTGAACGCGCTCGTCATGAGCGGCGCATCGCTGCGTCAGGCCCTCCTGCACATCGGAGAGCATGCTCCCCAGGCCAATATCGTTGGAGTGCGAAAGCCTGTCGACATCAACGAATTTACTAAGAATCTGGATTCTCTGCTCTACGCCGCGCAAGCTCCCCGCAAGTAAAAAGCATCTTTATTAACTCCCTATTCTTCTTTTAGTCTATGGGCAAGCTCCCCTTCGAATCCGTCGCGCGCGACGTCATCTTGAAAGAGGAGTCGGAGACCGATCCAACGATGGGAAGGTGGCCCGGGGAGCGTCCGGTTCCAGAACTCATCGAATATGGCGTAGTAAACATCGACAAGCCCGCCGGCCCGACCTCGCACCAGGTGAGCGACTACGTGCAAAGGATTCTCGGCATCGGGAAATCCGGCCATGCGGGAACGCTCGACCCGAATGTCACCGGGGTTCTGCCAATTGCGTTGCAGCGAGCGACGAGGATAGTCCAGGCGCTCCTTCCTGCCGGAAAAGAATACGTCTGCATCATGCACATCCACAAGGATGTCGAGGAAAAGAAAATCAGGAAAGTCTTTGAGCAGTTCACAGGAAAGATCATGCAGCTGCCGCCGATCAAGAGCGCCGTGAAGAGAGAAGAACGGGAGCGGGAAGTCTATTACCAAGAGATTTTGGAAATCGACGGAAAAGACGTGCTCTTCAGGGTTGGCTGCCAGGCTGGAACCTATATCCGGAAATTATGCTCTGACATGGGAAAGGCCCTGGGCACCGGCGCGCACATGTCCGAGTTGAGAAGGACAAAGGCGGCTGGCTTCGGCGAATCCACGCTCGTGACTCTCCAGGATCTCGCTGACGCGATGCATTATTACACAGAGGAAAAAAATGAGAAACTATTGCGTTCGGCCATTCAGCCGATGGAAACGGCAGTGAGCCATCTCCCGAAAGTGTGGGCGCACGATTCGGCCGTGCAGGCGCTCTGCCACGGAAGGAACTTGGCAGTGCCGGGAGTCTCGAAGCTTCACAATAATCTGAACCCCGGAACTCTGGTAGCGGTGATGACGCTGAAGGATGAATTGATAGCCATCGGCGAAGCGCAGCTGACTTCCGTCGCCATCGCCGACCAGGAGAAGGGAATTGCCGTGCGCGTCGACAAGGTGTTCATGCCTGAGAACGCATATAGAATCTAATCCATCTCCTCGAGATGCTTCTGCTGCAAGCGCTTGGCTTCCTCAAATATTAACTTGTAGATATTCTGGACAAAGCGCTGGTCGAGCCGGTACTCCTTCGCGATGTCCTTGGCTCGTCTCAGAATATCGCGGTCGCGCTTCTCGGCGAAAACAGGGATGCCTTCCTCCTTCTTGACTTTCGCGATCGGCTCCATCAGCTCCATGCGCTCGCCGAGCGCGGTGACTATGACTTGGTCGATGCGGTCAATCTGCCGTCGGAGTTTTTCCAGCCCGTCCATCCCGGAAAAACCGGAAGGCAGAGACTATATAAACATTATGGCGGGAAAAAGCAGAGCGCGGCAAGCCGGGAAAAGATTTATAAAGCGCCCGGCGTTCCGAGAACCACCATGATGGAAGCATCCAGGCCATTGGACGCCTTGAACAGGTCGAGGGGAAAGAGGGTCATCGTCGAGCAGAAGAACGGCAGGCAGTATGTCGGCAGCCTCGAGGCCTTTGACATCCACATCAACGTTGTCCTCAACGGTGCCGAGGAGCGCGTGGACGGCGAGATGAAGAGGAAGCTCGGCACCGTGTTCATCCGCGGCGACACGATCATGTTCATTTCTCCGGAGTAAGATGACAAAGGGCACAGCTTCTAAGGGAGAGAAGTCCGGCAAGCGGAACATGGTGTTCTGCCGGCGCTGCGGCAGGCGGAGCTTCCACGTCAGGAAGAAGAAGTGCTCCAAGTGCGGCTATGGCGCCTCGGCAAGGATGCGCACGTACAAGTGGAAGAAAGTCGGCAAGAGATAATTCATATTCTGGTCGACGTATCCTTTTGAATTCTATTTGGTGTTCAGGGAATTTTGAGGATATACAGAATTCCTCTTGGGGGAAGAACTCTTCAAGGATTAAGACGTTTCATTCAAGCGCAAAAGGCACTGCTCACGGATATAGGTGATCGTGATGCTGTTGCAGATGCTTGGCTTGCCGGTGTGGACAGCGATCTGGTAGTAGCAGTTCGCGCGGAAGACCTCATCGGTGATGTCAAAGCACAGATTGGAGTCGTTCTGCTGAACCGCCCTACGGATGATGCAGGTATCGCGCCTTGCCATATCGATGATGGGATAGCACAAGCTGGCGTCATTCTGCTGTTTCGCCAAAGTTCCGAAGCAGCCGTCGCGGCTGGAGTCAGAGCTGATTCTCCTGCACAGGTTGCTGTCGCTCAGGTTGGCCGCGAGGTTGCCGAAGCAGGTGTCCTTCCATCCCGCGTCCTCGATCGTGGCGCACAGCTCCGTGTCCCGGGTGAGCTCGGCGATCGCGTCGACGCAATAGCCGCTGTCAAGACTCCTGCAGGTGCGCACATCCTCTGTATCGATGGCGATTTCGACCCTGCACCCTTTCTCAATTGTGGGGTTGACGATGCTCCTGCACAGCGAGACGTCGCTCTTTGCGACCGCCTCCTCAAAGAAGCAGGAATCGTCCGTGCAGTCCGACTGCGTTTTTGTGCAGGCGGCCAGGAAGATGACTCCGAGCAACCCGATGAGCAGAATCCATCGTGCTTTCATGCGCCGCAGGGGCCGGAAGGGATATTTATAGCTTGTGATACTGGCATCAATGGAGAAAGCTCAGACATTTCGGAAAGCGTAATTGGTTAGCCGTCTGAACTTCTTTTGGTCTATGTTCTCTGTAACCAAAAAGTATTTAAACTTAGTATATACTTAGGATATACTAAGATGAGAACGATAAGAACGACAATCTCCAACGAAATTACGGTGAGCAACATAGAGGCATACTTCGAGAAAAAAATAACTCGCTTCGGCAACGGGGCAAAAATCGATGCTCCGAAGGAGCATCTGGGAAAAAGGGTGATTGTTATTGTCGTCGGCTGAGCAGGACAGGATTCGCGAGCTGGAAGAAGAAAACTTGCGCTTGAAGAAGAGGCTCAAGGAAGTCGAGGAAGAGTTTGAAGAGCATAAGAAGGAGTGCGCGCTCATCAGCAAAGGAACTCCCACATTTGTGAAGGAAGACGTCTCACATAAGGCGCGCAGGAAGCTCGGCGCGCCTGTAGGCCACAAAGGGTATTGGCGAAAGATTCCTGAGCGGATAGACTTTGTCATACCACTGCGCATCGCGCAGTGTCCGTGTTGTGGCGGTGAACTCAGTGGGGTTCAGGGCATGCGCGAGCGCATCGTCGAGGACTTGCCGCCTGTGCCGCAGCCTGTCGTCACCAAATACCTTATTGAGCGCAGGTACTGCGCTCAATGCGACAAGCTTGTCGAGCCGGAAGTGCCTGACGCACTCCCCGGAGCGCGCTTAGGATTGCGGGTTATGATTCTTATCGCTTACCTCAAGATAGGGTTGGCACTTCCCGAGCAGAAAATCATCCAGTTATTGAAGGCGCAGCACGCATTCTTCATCAGCCAAGCAGAGATCGTTGGTGTTCTTGACCAACTGCGGCGGGCCTTCGGCCCGCACTACGCAGAAATCGAGCACAAGATTCGTGACGCAGCAGTCAAAGGCGCGGACGAAACAGGGTGGCGCCTCGACGGTAAGAATCACTGGCTCTGGGCTCTGGTTAACAATGAGGTCGCATGGTACAAGATCCATCGTCGAAGAAGCTATAAGGTTATCCAGCCAGCGCTTCAAGACCAAAAAGGAAAGATTATCGTCACAGACCGACTTCCCACCTACAACCACCTTGCTGAAGAGAACGGATGCGCCCAGCAAACCTGCTGGGCACACATCCTGCGCGACTCAAAACGACTTGCCAAGAACTATGACGAAGCCAGAACCGTGCACCGCCGGCTGAAAAGCATTTATCACAAGGCCAAAATCTTGGCTCCGAACGCGAGCGAGCGCGACGTACAGAAATTATTGGCGCGCATCGGCGAGCTAGGCAAGCTGCACTTTGAGCACAAAAGCATCCGAACATTCAGGAACAGCATTTGCAAAAAGCACCGCAGCGATCTCTTCCACTTTGTCACGAATCCGGCAGTGCCATCAACGAACAATGGCACGGAACGTGCCATCCGCAAAGCGGTCATCATCCGCAAGATAAGCAACGGCAGCAGAAGCGAGAAAGGGGCGCGAATCCTCGAAACACTCCTCAGCATCATAGAGACCATCAAGCTCCAAGGAAAGAGCCCGCTTGAAGAAATGTATCACATTCTCGCTTCAAGAGCCTAACCAATTACCGGAAAGCTATATCTTTTTATAGGCAGCGAAGGCCCTTACCGATGATGCGGGGATGCCGGAGCGGTCTAACGGGATGGGCCTAGGACCCATTGGCTTAGTGCCTTCGCAGGTTCGAATCCTGTTCCCCGCATCTTTTTGACTTCGTCAAAAAGCTGCACCAAAATTGTCCGGCATAAAGCCAGACTGTCCGGGCGGCTTTAGCCGTCCTCTTTCGCGAGCATTTCGAAAAGGCTCGTGGGAATCTTGTTCCCCGCAGCCTTTTTTAATTCGTAAAAAATGCTGGTGAAAATGGTGCGACATAAAGTCGCACGTCCGGGCATCAAGGATATTCTGTGCCCCGGAATTGCGCTCCGTGCGGCTCTATAAATCTCGTGCGGCAGCAATGAGGTCGCTAAAGGCATTCAACGCATACTCTCGGCCTGTCGCTTCTTTGAGGACTCCTTTCATTTTTGCTATCGCTCGGGGCAAATGGTCTATCTGGGGTTCAGGAGGAATCTGGCCGGCTAGATTTCTCAATTCGTTCAGCGAATATCTCCCCCGATTGGCCCACCAGGGCAAAGTGGAAGTAAGGGCATAAGCCCAGTGCTCCCTGCACGCCTGCTCGAGGACATCGCGCACAGCCTCGACCCTCTTCCTGCTGCAGGAGGGATCCAGATACTGGAAGTTCCTGTTCAGGAGCAGGAGCCGGTCATCAGGCTCAGCGTGGATGTACTCCGAATGCGCGCCGCGCATTTCTTCCGGAGAGTGCTTGGTGAGCCTGTATCTGCTCTGCTTAATCGTCAGGATATGCTGGCCATTGTCCTCGAGGAAGGGAAGCCAGCGCAGGCCTGTCTCGATGGGTTCGCCGGGGATTCCGACGATGAGGAAGACATGCGTCTGGATCCCTGCATTTGCGAGGTTCTCGAGAATCCTCGCATAATTCTCAGGATGGTTCCACCCTTTGTGTTCACGCACAAGCGTGTCGCGTGAAAGAGACTCAAGGCCAAGCTGCACCCCTCTGCACCCTGCCTCATACAACTGTTCCGCCCTATGGGGATCAAGGAGGTCATTGGTGACTGTGAGATAGCAGTTCCACGTCGCTGCGTATCCCCCGGCCTTGAGCTCGGCTCCCAAGGCAAGCTGCCGGTTTATGGGGAACATCTCGTCCGCTATCTCAAAGCGCGCCGCTCCTGTCTGCATCATGACGTCTGCGATTTTTGCCGGTGATATCATGCGAGGAGCAGCGAGAAAGGTGTCGCTGCCGGCCGCAATGGCGCAGAACCCGCACTGCATCAGGCAGTTCGACATCGTATACATCTGGGGCACAAAATCCGGAGCCCATTGTTTCGCTCCACCATCAAAAGAGGGCGCAGGCAGGGCTTCAAACTGCGTGGCAACAGGCGCAGGAGGATTCACTCGAACTTGATCTCCGTCAAACCAGGCAGTTCCTGACGCTTGGCGGGGATCAAGGGTTTCAACGAGCGCTTCAAGAGGCTGGAACCCCTCGCGATAGACGAAAGCGTCAGCGTGGCGAAAGAGCTTGCCGAAATCCGGATGAGCGAACGCTCCCACGGCGCGGGACCAGAAGTTGCCGCCAACAACGACCAGCGTTTCAGGCAGCGCTTCCTTCACAAGCGACGCAAGTACCATGCCTGGAAACAACTGGCGCTCATCGCTGATGCTAATGCCATAAACCTCAGGCTGGACATCGCTGGCGAGAGGGAGTTCAATCTGCGTGAGATAGGAAAACCAGGGCGAGGATTCCCTGTTCGCAAGCGACTCGAGCAAACCTTCCAGTGTCCCATCTTGGCGCTCCGCAATATATAGCACATTATTCCTTTCAACGCGAAAGGTGTCGTGTGTCGGAACTGCCCGCGAAACTCGCTCGATAAGCTGCCTAGCAGAATACTGCTCCTGGATGTTGGTTTTCGGATCTCGGATTGTACGAAGCGCCTCATCGACAGCAGCACCACCATGCTGGGAGAGGAGGTGTTCAAGACCGATAATGTGCCCATAGCGCTGGACAACCTCATGGCCTCTCGACCGTAAAACCGAAGTCAAAAGAGAGATGCCTGCGGGAAGATGCCACACCGAAGACACGGGTGGGTAATTGAGCAGGACCGTTCTCTGGGCTTTCATAACCACTAAGAAGTAATGATATTTATATAAAATATTCAATTATATTTTTTATCAAAATAACAAAATTTATATACAAAATGTAATTATAATGAGGATATGGAAGGAAAATATGCACTGGATAGGAAAGATCTCCGCATCCTCGTAGAGCTCGATCGCGATACAAGGCAGTCGAACAACCAGATCGGGAAGAAAGTCGGCCTGAGCAAGGAAGTCGTGCATTACCGGATAAATAGGATGCTGGAGGGCGGCCTCATCGTCAGATTCCATACCGTCATCAACTATTTCAAGCTTGGGATCGCCAAGTTCAAGGCGTATTTGCGCCTCGTAGACGCGGACAAGGCCAAGCTCGAGGAGATCGCCGGCTATTTCAACAGGCACAGGAAGACGGAGTGGGTAGCGCTTACGACAGGGAGATGGGACCTGATTGTGGGGTTTCTCGCCCATAACGCCAATGAGTTTGATGATGAGTTGCAAATAGCGCTCACGAAGTTCTCGAGATACATCCAGGACAAGGCAGTCACGACAACCCTCTATCTCGCTCACCAGACACGAGAGTTCCTTTCCGCATCGAGCAAGCCAGAGAAGTCTCGGGTAGTGTACCACACGTCGAAAGATCCGCAGGAAGCCATTGATGAAATAGATAGGGGGATCCTGAGGCTGCTCGCCAACAACGCGCGCCTGCCTGCTGTGGAAATCGCCCATCGATTGCGGACGACTCCTCGCGTCGTCCAGTATAGAATCAAGGAAATGGAGAAGAAAAAAATAATTCTCGCCTATCGCACGCATCTTGATTCTAAAAGGATGGGAAGGATCTTCTGCAAAGCCATCATCTACTTGGAGAACATCACCAAGGAGCGGCTGGAGCAGTTCATCGCGTATTCCTCAAATATGCCCGGCGCGATCTGGCCCCAAAGAGTCCTGGGATCCTGGGATTTTGAGCTGGATTTTGAGCTGGAAGATTATGATGCTTTCCAGGATGCTCTCCTCAATCTCAAGGAGAAATTCTCAGATATCATCCGCAGCCAGGAGTTCTGCATCCTCTCAAAGGATTTCAAGCTTGATCTCTTCCCGGAGGCTTTTCCCGCGCTCACTCAAAGATAATCGTTATCCCGTCCCAGATCGAGAGCCACAGCTCCTTTGTCTTGTCAAAAAAGGTTTGTTTCCGGAGGTCGTTCTCAGTGTAGCCTAAGTCCTTGACGAGCTCGACGTAAGCCGCGTCGCATTTCACCGGATCCTTGAGGTCGAGATGATAACAGGGGACGACGGAACTGCGCACCGTGCCCTGCAGCTGCGTGCTGTTGATGGCGACGATGCCGTCTCCAATATCATCGATCTTGCCGGAGATAGTGTAATACTGCACCAGCCCGGGAGTCTCGTCCGTGCCAAGCTTAGCGACGCTGCCCGCGCGCTGCAGCTCCTGGCAGTCGCCGATGATGTCCCGGCCGTCAATTAATGTAAGCAGGAGCGACGGCACGCCGATGGTGGAGCATTCCTTGAGCAGCACCCGCCGCTCGCCCAGCTCCGCCCTGATGCCCTTGAAGAGCTGATACGTTTGCTCGCCGTAGATGCCGCCTTTCATGGGCGCGCCGAGAAGGATGATCTTGTTGATGCTCCTGCTGTGATCGTCCTCGAGCAGGTAGCCCATCGCGACAGCGCCGCCCATGCTGTGCGCCACGATGTTGACCTTGTCCGTGCCGGCGCAGGCCTTGACGCGCGCCACCACCTGCCCGAGATGGTCGACGAAAGTGGACTCGGAGGGCTTGAGCCCCTGGCCAGGAAAGAGCTTCTTCAGGATGAAGGAGATCCGATCCTGCGACTGGATCTGCTGCCCGTTGCGGTAATAGGTCGCAAGATAGACGGTGCGATTCGCGAGCGTAGGGCATTCAAGCGTTGACGCGTCAAGGGTGCCGCCGTTGACATAGCCGAGGTCGAACGCCAGCTCGCGCTGGAGTTTCTTCAGCTTCGCCGGCGAGCTTGCGAAGCCATGGATCAGGACGATGGGATAGCTGTCCTTTCGAGGGGTAAGCGAACTCGGCCCGCAGCTGCAGTCAGGCGAGGAGCACGGCTCGGCCGGAGAGCAGACGCTGTCCCCGGCGCGATATGCTAATTTTGTGCAGCTGCCGCTGACGCAGGTTTCCCCTTCCGCGCAGTCATCGCTCGATACGCAGAATGGGCGGGAAGGGCAGAAGCTGCAGAAGCTTCCTGTGCAGCTTTTCCCGCAGTCCGCGCAGGAGGCGCAAAAAGGCTGGCAGGTTGCAGAGCGCGTCACGTTGCCGCAGGCATCCTTCTCCAGGAGTTCGCCGGCTGTGCAGACCCTTGATGTGTACAGGCCGCATCCCTTGTTGCAGTTGTCCTTGCAGAGCTGGAAGGAAGGGTCGAAGTTCTGCACGAACGAGACTGCCGCGTTCTCAACGCACTCCACCTCGCAGACGATGGGAACGTAGCCATCTATCGTGAAGCCGGCCTCGAAGGCGCGGTACGCTGTCCCGCGTGTGCCGAGGAAGCTGAGGCCCAGGCCGGAGACATTCTTGCGCTGCAGGGGCAGGAGATTCACTGGCAGGTCGTTCAGCAGGAACAGCGCTCGCCCGGTCTCTGGAGTGTACCTGACGAAGGCGATTGAGATTGTTCCTTTTCCGGTCTCGAATTCCTGCCTTGCCCCAAGCTCGAGGTAGCCGGACATCTCGGCGAGCGCCACAGGCACGGCAAGGAGGAGCAAAAGGAAGAGCGGCCATCGCATGGCCCCACACAGGGGACTGCACTATAAAAAGATTTCCAAACGCTACCCCTGTATACATTTGTCCTCAAAAATCGCGCAAACATTTAAATAGGGCAAAGAGAGAAAATCCTGAAGGCTGGGTGGGTGGTTTAGGGGAGCAGGAAGTTCTTATTCTACGAAATCTCTAAATAACCCCAAAATAGGCGGTTTCTCATTGACCTTATTGCAGGCCTTGCGCCAATTTCTCGGCAGTTTTATATGCGATTTTCTCCCGGACAGAAGAATCCAGCTGGCCGATAAAGGATCTGGCAAGCATTACCTGCGCTTGGCCCACTTCAAGATCATAGTTCCAGACAGCGTCCCCGCGATCGATGCCCCACAATACTTGGTCGGGATGACGCTCGACAACATCTTTCCAGTCCTGCACCGCATAATTCAGGACAGTGGTAAATTTCGCATTGAGCTTCTTCAGATACTCCTCCTTGCTGTCACCGACGAAGAGAAGGAAAAGCTCTCGGTCATGGCCCCAGAAAGCATCAATTCCATAATATGCGTTGGGATGGTTGCTGAGGACGCTTTCAATCTCATCCGTTGAGAGCTGGTCTCCATGCCAGATGAAATTGATGTCGGGGTTCTGCCGCAATACTGTTTCAAAATTATCCCTGTCTCCCTCGCCTAGATGGAAATAGACGACCAGATTGTTCTCCCGCACAAGAGGGTAGATTTCCAGCAGCCGTTGGGAGTCAGGCGGGAGAGCCGGGGAACCGCCATTTTCACGCTCGTAGAGGCCGATCTCGCCATACCCTCGGAACAAGTTGGGATAGACGGCAAGCATTTCGCGCAACGTGGCTGCGCCAACAGTTGGAAATCCGTCGGGCTGGTCATCGTTGCCAGAGGACATGATGAAGGGAGTGAACTGCTCAGGATATTCCTCCATGGTTCGTTTCCAGATCTCCAGCTGTCGCGCGGAGATTTCTCCTTCATACACGGGGAAGAACGCGAAATTCTTTCGAGTTCCTTCATTTTTGATCGTGCAGGCGATTTCGCTCATCTTCACGTTCCAGCCGAGCAGCGCTTGCGGACCCCCGAATCTTCCTTCCGGTGTCTCGGTGACTTCCTCCTCAGGGTCCCAGTCCGGAATCGACGGGATGTGCAAGTGAGTGTCAATCAGCGGGCCCTGATAAGAGGATGCTGGATAGTCCGGCGCAGGAACAGGTAAACAAGGCGCTGGCTCCAATGCCGCCTCGATGCGCCCGCGCCAGGCTTGTTCTTCTGGACTGAGGTCTTCTGGAACGGGTTCTCCAGAAGCTTGTGCAATCTGCGCTTCGGGCTCCTGAGCTATTTGAGCCTCGGGCTCCCTGATTTCTTCAATTTCAGGAGCTTTCGCAGGAGGAGCTTCAAAGGTTCCTTGCCCCTCATCCGATGGAACCTGGGCGCACCCGAGCAGCAAAAGAGTGAGAACCAGCAGGAACCTCTTCATGTGGAGATTTTCCTACATTCCCTATTTAATTATTTCCAATAATGGTAATTGATTGCCCGGAAGGGGTGAGCGCAACCTTTAAATACGCTCTTCCAAGCCAAGCCGGCATGGCGAAAAAGAAGGGGGAGAAGACAGAGCCAAAAGTTTCTGCGCGCGAGAAAGCCGACGAGGAGCTGAGCAAGCTGCCGATGCCGAAGGCACCTGGCCTGCCGGAGCTGCCGCAGGAGGCGCAGGAGAAGCTGAAGAAGCTCAAGGCCCAGCTCGAGAAGTTCAAGTCCGAGGCGCTCAAGAAGTTCGACCAGTATATCATCGGCATCACGCTCCTGCCGCCGCCCAAGCCGCGCGAGGGCGAGAAGATAAACAAGGATCTCATTTCTGTCATGATGCTCATCGACGACACGGACAGCACCAAGATGAGCAAGTACGAGCTTCGCACCAAGCTCCAGGACATCATGGACAAGATCGCGAAGGAGATCGATCCCAATTTAGTTCCGGAAGTGATCATCCTCTCCGAGCTCTGGCAGAACTGCTATGACGCGAAATACGATCTCTTGCAGCTCATCGCCATGGGAGCGCCGGTCTATGACAAGGGCATGCTCGCCGCCATCAAGATCGCCGAAGTGCACAAGAGCATGGTGCTCAAGAAGTTCGAGAAATACATCGTGAGCTACGTGCTCGCCGGCTCCCTCACGCAGGGCCGCGCCACCCCGACGAGCGATATTGACGTGTGGGTCGTCATTGATGACACCGACGTCAAGAAGATGACGCGCGTCGAGCTGAAAGATAAATTGCGCGCCATCATCATCGGCATGGGCATCGAGGCCGGCGATCTGACCGGCATCAAGAACAAGATCAACATCCAAGTCTACATCCTCACGGACTTCTGGGAGAACCTCAAGGAAGCCAACCCGATCATCTTCACCTTGCTCAGAGACGGCGTGCCGTTCTATGATCGCGGCATCTTCATGCCCTGGAAGCAGTTGCTCAAGATGGGCAAGATCAAGCCTTCTGCCGAGGCGATCGACTTGTTCATGAGCTCCGGAGACAGCATGATCAAACGTGTTTCGTATACGCTCAAGACTCTGGGCATGGAGGATACGTATTACGCAATCCTCACCCCGAGCCAGGCCGCGCTCATGATGTACGGCATCTCCCCGCCTGCGCCGAAGGAGACCGCGGAGCTCATGCGCGAGATCTTTGTCAAGAAGCTCAAGCTGCTCGAAGACAAGTATGTGGACATTCTTGAAGCCAATATCAACCTTCGGAAGGATCTCGAGCACGGCACCAAGAAAGAGCTTACAGGGAAGGAGATTGACAAGCTGGTTGAGGACGCGGACAAGTTCCTGAAGCGCATCAAGACATTGTTCACCCAGATCGAGAAGATGAAGGAAGAAGAAGATATGGTGAAGCTCTATGATTCTGTCGCCACGATGATCCGCGACGTNNNAGGACGCTCAATGAATTGGTCAAGGCCAAGAAAGATTACGAGGAGAAGAAGCTCTCCAAGCATGAAGTGGAGGCCATCCGCAAGGAGGCCAATATCCTGATCCGCTTTTTAATCGAATATGTCCAGCGCAAGCGCGGCCGTGACCTGGACCGGGCCAAAGTGCGCGTGAAATACGGCGATGCCTATGGCGAGGTGCTCTACCTCGACAAGCAGGCCTTCATCATCCAGAACGTGGAGAAGGAAGAAAAGGAAGTGAGCAAGGCAAAGCTTATTGACGGCCGCCTCGGTCCTTTGGAAAAGAGCACGCTGGAGGAGATGGAGCAGGCCATCGCCAAGGTCGAGAACCCGCCGAGGATCATGCTGAAGGAGCATCACTTTGACGACCTGAAGAAAGTGTTCGGGAAGGAGATTGAAGTCTTGCTGGGCTAATCGCTCGTCAGCGAAGGGTATATAAGGGAAAAGCAATTCTCGATCAGTGATAAATTTTATGCAAACAGTCAACCCCTTAATCGCCGGATCACGGATTGAAACATTGGAAGGAAAGTTCTCAGTACAGATTGAGATCCCCCCCGATACGACGCTTTCGGATGCGGATGTCCGGCGAATCCTGGAACTCGGGTCGTGGAAAGTCCCGCCTACAAGAGAGAATGTAAGCGCATATGAGGGTGTAAGGGCTGTCATCATCCCTAAAGAGGTGGCCGTCAATAAGGGCGGTATGGAGTTTGCGGCATTGCAGGTGACAGGAATTGGATACCGACCAGGAACTGTTTCGTCTGCGGGGGACACCATTTTCGCGGACGAAAAAAGTTTTTTGCCGCCGACAGCCCGGAATTTCGTGGAGGAATTCGCAGGGATGAAGATGGCTGTCCAGTTTTATGACGACTCTGAGTTTGTCGTTCCTGTCATCGCCTATCGCGCACTAGGCACATACTTACCTAGCGAGCTTGAGGCGAAGGTGAGAAATACGCAAGTGGCCGCGGGATTGGAATTGAAGCGCTTTAAGGTAGCCGGAGTCCAGGCGGTTGGGAGATATCTTGACACCGAATTATCAGATGAAGACGGGCCGTTTGGCTTTTTTGTGACTGAGGTCCCTTCGGTTTCGCTAAAGAGGCATGGAACGGAGTTCGGGAGAAAGCTTGCGCAGGCGATAGATGGCAATGGGGCCAAGTCCGAATGGAAAAGTATAAGGGCAGTAATGAACACATTCTCTGTGGTGTCAGCACAATTGGCCTATCCTCTGTTTATGGGGCTCCGGGAGTTTCACGACGCTGGATACACGATGCACGCCTTGCATCCCGGCAACTATTATTTTGATGGTCGGGAGGTCGCGGTCTATGATTGGGCCACTCTGCGACCCATGACCGGCAACAGGTGGGTGGATTGTGTAAACCGGGCAATAGATATCACAAATCCTGTGAATGATAACCTCTTCTTGTTGGGGGATTTTGTTGCCCCTGTGGATCCGAAGCTTATCACGGCAAATTGGAATCTTGCAGTAAAAGCGTATCTGGGACTGCGGGAGATTGACTTATCCAAACATGTTGACAAGGCAAGAAGGCGTTTCGGCGAGTGCCCTCAAACAATGATTTATGCGGTAGCTTTCGCCCTTGACAGGCATCTCCCCAAGGGATGCTGAGCAGTTCTGTACCTTTTTCGTATACTAATATACCAAAAACAGAAAGTTTATATATGAACAACCCGGAATGAGCCGAGGTAGTCAGCGCCCTATGGCCGAAGCGAACAAGAAGGGGACGAGCATCTCTTATGAGGATTCCATCCAGCTTATGCAGATGCCCCGGCCGCACCTCCGATTCAAGGGCGTCTGGGACATGCAGGATCTCTATGAGTTCATGATCACCTATTTCCGGGACCGCAAGTACAAATTCTATGAGCGCCAATACAAGCACAAGGTGCCGCATCCGTATGGGGTGGAGCGCCAGCATGTCTGGCAGGCTGACGCGGTCTTCGATGAAACGTATCAATGGCATATCAATGTCTACATCCATACGTATGACGCGCAGGACATCACGGTGAAGATGCGGGATGGCACTGTTAGGACATTCACCAAGGGCCGCATCTGGATCGAGTTCTCAGGCAGGGTCACTATTTTCGACGATCATCGGTGGCTGGAGAGCCCGCTCGCCGCGCAGTTCAAGATGTTCATCAACCGCTACGTGCAGAAGAAGCGCCACCAGAACGGCATGTGGGACGTGCTCATGTACCGGGAGATTCAGAAATTGGTCTGGCTCACGAGAAGGCGACTCAAGATGGAATATGACGATTACGAGCAGCGCCACTGGACTGGGGTGCACGGATAATGGGGGAGGTGCACCATGTGGTGGACCATCTCAAGCTCGAATACAGGGGAGTGTTCAACATCCGCGAGATGCTCTCCGGGCTCGGCAGGTGGATGAAGGAGAATCCTTATGAGAAGGGCGGCGATTACATGTCCGAGCAGCACACGGCGCATGGCAAGTGCATCGAATATACCTATTGGCCGTGGAAGAAGGAAACTTATCCGTACGTGCGCCTCTACATGAAGGTGCGCATCCTCATCTACGACGCGAAGAAAGTGGATGTGCTTGTGGGGAAGAAGAAGATGACGCTCGACCACGGCCGCATCCTCATCTACCTTGATGGATTGTTAGATTATGATCATGACAGCTACTGGGACACAACGCCCATGCACGTGTTTTTCAGGACGCTCTGGGTGAAGTTCGTGCTCCGCAACTATACAAAGATGTACGAGCGCAACCTCATCAACGACGTGCACGATCTGTATGAGTATTTCGAGCGCATGCTCAACACGTATAGGACCTACCGGCCGGTCGAGAAGCAGCCGCACTTTTACTATTAACATGGAAGAGAAGAAGCTTGTCGTGGATGGCATCCGCTTTACGTATAACGGGCCCTTCGACATCTACGAGTTCCACCGCGAGATCGACCGCTGGATGGAGCGCAAGCACTTCCAGAAGGAGATCAAGAAGAAGCAGGAGCAGGTCGAGCAGGATCACAAGCGGCTCGAGTATGTCTTCGAGCTCTGGCACAAGCTGAGCAATTACTCTATCGCGGTCGTGCGCATGAAGGCCTTCTTCGACGATGTCGTCGATTTCGAGGTGGAGCGCAAGGGGCATAAACGGATGCTGCAAAGTGGCGCGGTGCTCGTCGTCTTCGACGGCTTCATCGAGGAGAACATCGACGACTGGTGGGGCCAGAAGCCCTGGTGGGCCTTCCTCAAGTCGCTCATCGACAAATACATCTGGCACTTCTGGTGGAACGCCCATGACGACCATGTCATCGAGCCGTGCTACGATCTCTATGACACGCTGTACAAGTTCTTCAGGAGGCATTAGGTTTTTATAGCGCGTCCCGATTGATATGCTCGCGAGGGTAGCGAAGCCCGGTTAAACGCGCAGGACTTAAGATAAAAAGAAGAAATCCTGTTCCTCAGTGGATTCGGGGGTTCGAATCCCCTCCCTCGCATCGGGTTTCTTTACTCCTCTAGAGTGGAAAGATTTATAAGTTTGGATGAAATCGAAACCCAAAGATGAGAAATC
>JAGVXW010000026.1 GCA_018303575.1 Candidatus Woesearchaeota archaeon | reverse complement strand
TGCAAGAACTTTTGTTTTATTGACCGCTCGTCGACCATGCCTCAATAATAATGGCACTCCTTAATAAATATGCCTATTTTAATAATTGACAGTCCCTTAGTGAGATTGCTCCGCACTTCACTGAGGCCAGGCTTTTTTCTATAGGAATCAGGGGAGCCGTCGCTCTCTTGTCGTTGCCTATCAGGTGCAGAGAGAAAGGGATCGACGCCATGGACGCAGCTTGCCCGTGATTCGGTGGCTTCGAGGCCTTTTGCGAGGAAATAGGCGGAGCCGCCGGCGTAAACGCCAATTTCAACGATATCATCTCCATTGCGGACATGCTGCGCCAGCCGATAGAGTTCCTCCCGTTCAGCGGCGGAGAGCAGCGTGTCCACGGCAGTATAAACTGGAATGTCGCGCCTTCGTCCGGCAAGCAGGAGGTCAAAAGTGTTAGCGAGTGCGGGCGCCCGTTTCAGCGCACGTTTGATAGGCTTCGGCACCAGACGCTTGGCAAGTTGCACTAAGGGCATCCACGAGAGAAATGCAGTTCAACTTTTAAGGCTGACGCTCTAGGAAAGCGTATCCAAAGCTATATATTCTCTAGAAGCTTCTCGACAAGTATGCATGACGATACACCGTCGGCTTGGCGGGATACGGAAGGGAACCTCCATGTGGGGAACCAGATGTGGCTTGCGGCTCCGGTAGACCGACCAACACTCGCCCGCTCAAGGCCTTCCGAGGATTTGGTGGCTCTGGTGAACCGGCTGTTTGAGTCCCCCGAATCCTTTGATATCGGCTCCTTGAGGGAAGGAATCAGATATGCTAATGGCGAGCTTTCTGACCCGGGCGGAAGCGTGAGAGTTGAACATCGGCTCCTCACTGTTTCCAATGCAACCCACATCGAGCGCTATGTGCTGGGAAGATCGTGGAGTATCCATGACCCCGCCTTACTTGTAAGTTGCTCTATCTCATTCAAGGGCCTCCAGCCTAAACACGGGGAGCAGTTAGCGCTGACACCGAGTAAGCTTGCCGCTTGGACAGCGCGCTATCTGCCCTTCAATACCTACACTTCTCCTGAAAATCCATTTGCAGTTATCCTTGCGCCAGGAGACCTCGTCAAAGTGGCTCATGATGTTTTTGCGCTCTATGGTGTCCAGGTGGGAACTGATGACGGTTTCACACCCCATTTCGGCAGCGGGCTTGAGCTGCATCGCGGCACCGGCCGGCCGCTCCAGTTTTTCCTCTATACTCCCATTCGCCAGGAAGATTGGCGCACCTTGCGCTCCGCAGGAGACGCAATCGCTATTTTTGAGACGAGATATGAGCAAGGAGAGATTTCCCGCCAGCTTTATTCGACGCTTCAGTTCGCCAAAACAAGGATGGGTTGCACGCTGGAAAACTCCGGCGAGAAAAATGTCGCCCTGTGTTTTTCCGAGAGGACCTAATTTTTCTCGAGGAGCTTGATTTTCTCCACAATCTCCTCGTTCTTCGACGTCGGAATCCCGTGCTTTTTCCCCAGCGCTACCACAGCGCCATTCAAGAAAGCGATTTCAGTCTTCCTTCCCTTGTCAAGATCCGCCCATAAGCTGTTCTTGTTCGGCCCCAGCGCCTTCAGTCCAGCCAGGAAATCCTCGATAAACTCTTTCCTCACTTGGATGCCCTCCTTTTCCAGGACAGGAATCGCCTCTTCCATCAGCGAGACCGCGAGCGCCCGGCATTCCGGCCGTTCCCCCACTTCTATATTATTGGCGCGAAATAAGGCTCCAGTCGCGTTCAGCCCGACGTTCACAAGAAACTTCTTGGCGATGTCCTGTTTGATATCTTCGCTGATGACGCAGGGCAGCCCCGCTTCTTCAAATTTTTTCTTCAAATGTTCCAATCGTGGATTCAATCGAGCATCAAAATATCCGCCAATGATTGTCTTGCCCGCTCCATGCACCCAGATGCTGCCGCCCTCCTTCATCTGCACGCCGATGTACGTCACGCCCCCGATGATGTGATCCTTGGGAATGTGCTTGGCAAGAGCATCTTCATTCCCCCAGCCGTTTGAAACAGAAACAACGAGCGTCTCTTTTCCGACAGCCGCCTTCCATTGGAGAATCGCGCTTTCGGTGTCTTGCGATTTGGTGCAAATCAGGACAAATTCCGCTTTTTCTTTCAGTTCATGAGGCGCGGATACGACAGGAACTTCTTTTCTTAAGGGAAGTTTTCCGTCGAGAATAATGCCGTTCTTCTGCAGAAACTCCAAGCGTGTTCCGCGAGCAGCGATGATAGCCCCTTCCAGGCTTCCTAGAATCGTGCCAATGGGACCAGCGCCGATGACGAGGATCATGAGACGATGATTGCCGGCTTTCCCGGCAGCGCGTTTTTCGCCTTCTGCTCCTTCGAGGCTTCCGCGAGCTCAATGTTCACTGCGCACCCGAACTCTTGCTCAATCTCAGCTTTGAAGCCCTCAAGCGCTTCAAGCTCCTCTTGCTGGGTGAAATCCACCGGCGGGACTTTTGTCGGGTCTTTCAGGAAGGCGGAAATAAGCTTTGTGACATCCTGGCCATGCTTCTTGAGGTCGCCGGAAAGCAATTTCCCTAGAAGAGCTTTGAAATTGCGAGTCTCCGCTGCCGCAGCGCGGAACATTTTCACAAAATCATATCTCCAGCGTTCCGCGACGATGAGCGTGAGTCCGGAAGGCTTCTGCACCTTGAGCAGCCCAAGGATATCGATGATGTCTTTTCTCAGCCTCTGGTTGAGCGCGTCAAGTATGTCAAGCTTTTCATCAATCTTTCCGGCATCATGCTTCGGCCAGGAGGACGAGGAAACGAACGGCTTGTTGCCGATGTGTTCCCAGAGTTCCTCGGCGAAGTGCGGCGCGAATGGGGAAAGCATGAGAATAAAAGCTTCTGCATCGTGCTTCGACATCTTTTCTTCGAAAGTGTCGAACACTTCCCTGAGTTTTATCACGGCGTTATTGTATTTCATCGATTCGATATCCGGGGTCACGTCGCGGATCGCGCGGTGGAGCTTGCTTTCAAGCCTCTTGCTCGTTTTTCCCGGAGCATATTTGGAAAAAAACTCCTCCACTTTCTTGAGGAAGCGCAGGCTGCCCTCGACTCCCTGCTCGCTCCAGAGGATGTCCTTGTCCGGGGCGGCGACAGAGACGAGGAAGAGCCGGACGGTATCGACTCCGTATTTGCCGATCGCGTGCTCGGGCACGATGACATTGCCGAGCGACTTCGACATCTTGTTGCCGTCAGGCCCGAGCAGGATGCCCTGGTTGAAGAGCTTCACTGCCGGTTCATCAAAAGGAAGCAGCCCCAAGTCGCGCAGGAATTTCGTGTAGAAGCGGATATAGATTAAGTGCATGCAGGCGTGCTCCTTGCCCCCGATGTACAAGTCGATCGGGTTCCAGAACCCCGCCTTTTGGGGATCAAAAATCGCCCGCTTGTTTTTGGGATCTGTGTAGCGCAGCTGGTACCAGGAGGAATTCACGAACGTGTCCATCGTATCTGTCTCGCGCCGTGCCTTTCCCTTGCAGCGGGGGCACGCTGTCTCAAGGAATTTCTTCGAGGACGCGAGTGGATTCGTCACGTCGGAGAAGCTGATGTCTTCTGGCAGCACGACCGGCAAGTCCTTCTCAGGCACAGGCACGGTTCCGCATTTCTGGCAATAGATGATGGGAATGGGCGTCCCCCAGAAGCGCTGCCGCGAGATGAGCCAGTCTTTCAGCCGATACTGCACAGATTTTTTCCCTTTCTTTTCCTTCTCAAGATCGCTCGTTATCTGCTCCCTCGCCTCTGCGCTTGTCATCCCGGAATAAGAGCTGGAGTCCACGAGCGTTCCATCTTCGGCAAAAGCCCGGATTGCAGGAACCTTACCTTGTGGCTGGACAACAACCTTGATCGGGATGCCATATTTCTTTGCGAACACGAAATCGCGCTGGTCGTGCGCCGGCACCGCCATCACCATGCCGGAGCCGTAGTCCGCGAGCACGAAGTTGCCTGCCCAGACCGGGATTTTTTCTCCAGTCAACGGATGCAGCGCGGTGCTGCCGGTGAACACTCCTTCTTTCTCCAGCGTCTCAAGATCCTCTTGTTTGGTTGTATGGATTTTCTTGGTGAAGGCCTCGACCGCCGCCTTTTGCCCTGGCGTCACGAACTCTTGCAGCCTCGGGTGCCGAGCGCTCACAACGAGGAAGGTGACTCCAAAAAGCGTGTCGGTGCGCGTCGTGAAGATGGGCCAGGGCCTGCCGTTGATCGTGAAGGTGATTTCCGTGCCCTCGCTGCGGTTGATCCAGTTGCGCTGCAGCGTTTTGATGAGCTCCGGCCACCCTTCCAGCTTCTCGATTCCCTCGTAAAGCTCGTCGGCATACGCGGTTGTTTTGAGGAACCATTGCTCAAGCTGCCTGACGTGCACCTCAGTGTCCTCATGCCTCCAGCATTTCCCGGCGTGCACCTGCTCGTTCGCCAGCACCGTGTTGCACTTCGGGCACCAGTTCACTGGAGCCTCCTTTTTGTACGCCAGTCCCTTTTCCAGCATCTTCAGGAAAATCCACTGGTCCCACCGATAATAATCGGGCTTGTGCGTTTCCACCCTGCGCTCCCAGTCATAGCTCAGGCCCAGCCCCTTCATCTGCGCGATGTAGTTCGTGATCGCTTCCTCGGTGAATTTCTTGGGGTGGCTCTTTGCCGCGATGGCGGCATTCTCCGCAGGCAGGCCGAAGGAGTCAAATCCCATCGGATGCAGCACCGAGTAGCCTTGCATCCGCTTGAACCTCGCGAAGATGTCTCCAATCGTATAATTGAGCGCGTGGCCCATGTGCAGCCCGGAAGCGGAAGGATAGGGGAACATCTCGAGCACGTAGAATTTCCTGCCTTTTTCCGACGCACGGAAGGCCTTCGCCTCCTCCCACTTCTTCTGCCATTTCCGAGCGATCGCGTTGAAATCTGCCATACCCGAATTCAGAATCGGAAATGATACTTAAATGTTTAGGAATCAAACCAGCGCTAAGGGCCGCATCCTGAGGTTCGCAAGATATTCTTGTGCCTGTCGGGCGACCCGGTCAATCGTCGGCCGGACATACCTTCTGACGCTATAGGTGCTGTCCTTGCTTGTCTGCCAGCCCAGAGAAGCGTAGCAAAAGGCCCCAAAGAATTCATGAAGCTCCCCGACGGTCATCCGCAACGGCAACCCGGATTTGGCAAGATAGACAGCAGCATCTCGTCCCAGAACGGTCCCATTCTCGACTCGGAGAAGGCCCCGATATTCTGCCTGCTTGAGCGTGTTATAATCTTTGTCGGTTAGAGAACTTAACTTCGGTATCGAGTAGTGCTGGTCAGGCTGAAGCCCATATTCGGCCATTACTTTCCGCAAGGCCCCTCGAGCGAGAAACCGCGCAAAGTCCTCGAAGGCTTTCTCATGACTCGAGAACTCAGGCGCCTGTCCGTAGACCACCTCGACGAGGGCCGAGAGGTCCCCCGGAGGCACCGCTCTCGTCAGGCGGGAGCCACTGGAAAAGGTAAGGAATCCGGCTCTCTCAAGCTTCCTTAACGCGTTCTGGGGATCGCCAAGCGCAGGGAACCAATGGTAAAGCTGCGCCCGATGGACCGGATAGTCGACGGGAACAGGCGGCGGAGCTGCGCTATCTATTGCCCGGCGTTGTCGCGTCAAGAAATTGGAATACCAAAAGGATCCGGTATAGGCGTCATGCAGAAGGGCAACTCTCTGGTGCGCGGGCAGCGAGCGGAATTCAGCGCTCCTGTTTCTTTCAGCAGACAAAAGAATGTCTTCGATAGGGACCCGATGCCGCCAGCTGAACGCCTGTGCGATGGAGAGCGAATTGACAGGATGCCAGCTCGTGCCATTGTCTTCCATGCGGATGATGCCATAGGCGATAAGGGAAGATTTCAGCGACGTCCAATACATGCCGAACTTTCGCGCGACACCTTCGAGATAATAGAGGCCAAGCTCTGCGACCCGCGGTGCCTTCTCCGGCGCTGTGGCGATCCATGTATCGATGAAAGGGTCGCTGCCTGATGCCAAGGGCACAGCGAACTGGCCCGATCTCTGCTCAACATCTAGGAGATGGACAAGGCTCTGGCGCGGCATAGCAAGGGAAATCTCTGTGCAGCTAAAAAGATTTCGGCGCAAAACAAAAGAATATAAAACTTGCTCAAACCTTCTTGAACTCAGCCGCAATGTCAATCAGGTCGACGTGGCCGAGGAACACTGCGCGGCAGCAGTATCTTTCAAGGCCGAGCGCGTCGAGAACCTCTTTCTTGCTCTCGCCCTTCGCAACTCTTTCCTTGAACTGCTCGAACAAATGTGAGATGGGTTTGCCGCAACTCCAGCATCTTTGGGGGATGATCATTTTTTCACCACTGCTTAGCGATAGCTTTTTTGTCTTTTGGCCCTCGGCTTCGAATCGTTCGGTTTCGAAGGTTCACCCCTTCGTACATCGGCTACGAGGAGCAACCTGTCATACTCCAGGAACGTGTTCTTGAGCTTCTCTCCCTTGGAATACTCGACGAGCGAGCGCGCGATCGCAAGCCGGGCCGCGTCGCTCTGGCCGGAAATGCCGCCGCCTTCGACGACAACGTCAATATCCACTTTGCCGGCAAGATCGCCAGCAAGCAACAGGGGCTCCATCATGCGCATGCGCAAGACTTGGGGCATGAAGTGCTGCAGCAGAACTTTGTTGACGCGCACTTTTCCAGAGCCCTCGCTCAGGGACGCGCGCGCGATGGCCTGCTTTCTCCTTCCTGAAACATGAACGTGCCTCATGGGGTATCACCGAGATGCCGGCAGATGTCGCCGATCGTCACCTTGTATAGATTCTGCGTCTTGGCCGCGTCAGCGTGCCCGACGTCAAGCGTCTCCTTCCCTTCGAAAGTCTTGGGCATGCCGATGTAGCAGAGCACGCGCTGATAAGCTTTTCTTCCCTTTTCCTGCCGGTAGGGCAGCATTCCTCTGATGACCCTCCTCACATACCTGTCCGGCTTGGAGGATATGAAAGGGCCCTTGAACGTTCCCTGGTCTCTCCTGCGTTTCGCGTCCGCCAGCACGAAGGCGCGCTTGCCGGTAACGATGGCCTTCTCGCAGTTCACGATGCTGATCTCTTCTCCGAGGAGCGCCTGCTTGGCCGCGACCGTGGCAATCCTGCCCACTACCTTATTTGTAGCATCTATTATCATGTTACTTTTCCCGTGGGCTTGAGCACCGAAGGCGCGAAACCTTCCATAAGGAAGGTCTCACGAAGCTTGGCTTCGTGTTTACCCACGCATTTTCCGAGGTTTTTTGCAAAAAGCTCTCGATAATCATCCAATGATCCTCACTCTTTTGCCGGCCAGCTTCTCAGGAAGCTGCTCGAGCGTCTGGATGCTGGAGCCGGTTTTCTTCAGCTTGTCCGCCGCGCTTTGCGAGAACTTCAGCGCGTATACTGTCACTTTATGGTTGATTTCCCCGCCACCCAGCACCTTGCCGGGCACGATGATCATCTCCCCATCTTGGGTATTCTTGTTGATGCGCCCCAGGTTCACTTCCCGCCGCGCCCGCGTGGACTTGGAGATGCCGTCAGCTACCGCATGCAAAATCTTCGCCTCGGAAGCCTCCAGCTTTGCGATCAGCTGCCTCAGTCCTTCATTCGTCGCGTTTGACATGTTCTTCTTGACCGTCCTCAATGTTCCAAACCTTTGGGGTGCAGCGAGTTTGGCGTGGGGCTTCACGCCCCACTCCGCACTCAACTGCCGGAACAGTTGCGGGAGAAGGGGTTCGAACCCTCGCACCCACTAAGGGACTAGGCCCTCAACCTAGCGCATTTGACCGCTCTGCCACTCCCGCGTTTTCATCGCAAAATCCCGCTTGGATTTTGCGATACTGGAAACCGCAGTTTCCTTTATTTCATCAGCCCCGCAACATCCTCGAACTGGGCGTCCAGCTGCTCTACCGCCTCGACCAAAATCTGCTTCGGCGTGAGCTGGCCCCAGGACTCGACGACAAACACGAAGCTGTCGTCCTTGCGCTCAATCTCGACGAGCTTCGACACGCCCTCGCAGGCGTCGATGAGCTGGGGAGTGGAGATGAGCGCCTTGTCGATCTTGCCCGAAGCGTCAAAGATCTGCGGCGGATACTTGCTCCGCGTCTCCTCGAGCAGCTTGGGGTCATTAGTCACAGTAATCTTAGGCTCATTATAGTAATACACGTGCGCCGGGCACCACTTGCTGTGCCCCTTGCCCTTGCCCAGCACAGCCACGGCCTCGAACTCGATGTTCTGCCCCTTCAGGAGCTTGGTGATCACCATGTCAGGATACACAGGCACGACGCTCTTGTCCGTGCTGTCCATGTCCCCGGCAACCACATTGCCCTGTTTGGTGGTCTTGAGCGAAAACGTGACTTGGTGCGCCTTTCCGGGCTCCTCGCCTGGCTTGAGCATCCGGTATCCTTTCAAGTCTGTCTTGAGCGGAATCAGCCCCAATCTATGGGCGATAATCTCATCATAAAGAATGGAGTTGTTCTTCCTGAACTCCACGTCCTCGATCGCGAAGGTAGGCACTTCCTCAAGGATGGCCCGGCGCAGCGCGTTCACGAAAGCGGGAGTCGTGCCCCGGATGAGCAGCTTAGCAGTCAGTCCATCCTTGCTTTTCTCAAAAAGAGAGACATCCATTTTAGACCCTCCTGCCGCGCTTGCCGCCCTTCTTCCGGCATCCGTCATGGGGGAGAGGCGTGACATCCTCGATGATGCCGATCCTGAAGCCCATACGCGAGAAGGCCCGGATCGCGGCCTGCGCTCCTGGTCCCGGGTTGTTCGGCCCGTTGTGGCCGCCCGGCGCCTTAATCTTGACGTGTAAGGCAGTGATGCCCTTGTCGCGGATGATTTCGCCCGCCTTCTTCGCCGCGATCATCGCCGCTGTCGGCGAGCTTTCCATCCTGTCCGACTTCACGACTTGCCCGCCGGACGTGCGGGCCATGCTCTCTGTCCCGGAAATGTCTGTCACATGGATGATCGTGTTATTATAAGAGGAATAGATGTGCGCAATCCCCCATCGCAGTTCATTCATGCTTCCACCTTCGTTTCAACAGGCGCTTCAGCTGTCTCCACCTTCGGGGCTTCAGTCTTCGTTTCAGCCGCCTTTCTCTCCGCTTCCTTCTGCGCTTTCGAAATCTTCGGCTTTTTCTCCGCCTTCCGCTCCGGGTGCTCCGGATCCGAAAGCCTAGACGCAGGCCGGAAGGAGATCGCACCCTCCTCGCTCCGTTTGACGAGATAGGAAGGCGAGGTCATGACCGTATCTCCGACACGGATGTGGCCGTGCGTGATAAATTGTCTCGCTTGGGTCATGCTGCGTGCCAGGCCGCGCTTCATCACCATCGTCTGCAGCCTCCGCTCCATGACATCTTCAAGCTTGAGTGTAAGGATATTCTCAAGAGTAGAGTTTTCCTCGATAAGGCCCATCCGGAATAGCCGGTCAAGCAGAAGCTTCTGCTCCTTCTCGGCCTGCTTCGTGCGCAGCGCGGACAGCTTCTTCGCCTGGTCCTTGCAGCTCTTCACGATGGAGTCCATCTTCCAGATCTCGAGCTTGTTCTTGGGCGCGTAGCTCTTCATGATGCCGCGCTCCTTCTCGATCCTGGCGCGCTCCCAGGGGTGGCTGGGCGCGGTGTACTGCTTCCTGAGCTTGCGCGGGTCTCCCATTTACTTCTTCCCCTTCTCCGGCTTTTCCTTGGGCGCTTCCTTTGCCGCTCCCGCAGCAGGCACTTCCTTCTTCTTGATGACGCCCTGCACTTTTCCCTTGTTCTTCCTGAAATTGCTCTTCGTGCTCTGTCCGCGCACCGGCAACCCAAGGCCGTGCCGGACGCCCTTATATGAACGTATCTTGCGCATGAGCTTGATGTCGTTGTCGCGCGTGAATGTCAGTGTTGCTCCAAACAAATGGCCGTTCGCCCCTGTCTCCGGGTCAGCCCGCCGGTTCATCATCCATGCCGGAACCCCGTATTTAGTTGGATTCTGCAGCGCGTCCTCGATTTTCGCCAGTTCCTGCTCGGAAAGCTCCCCCGCCTTCCTGCCGTCGCTGATGCCGATGACTGTGCAGAGAAGATGGGCGTAGTTCATCCCTACTCCCTTAATCTTGGTTAATTCATGGTGCACCGGCCTCATGCCGTCGAAATCGACGTTGGCCACGCGCACGATCGATTTGAGTTCTTTCGCCATGATGGAGACAGCCGAGAACATCTCGAAACCCTATGATCGCCTCAAAGAGACTCGGGCTGCTGCTTTCCGGGAGTTCCCAGAGGTTTATAAATGCTCCGGTCATCGGTTTCGGTAAAACAATCTTTATATACGGCCCGGGAATCCAAGAAGGCATGGTGGCTATGGTGTAACCTGGTCAACATACGGGACTGTGGCGGCGCGATGCGCCATAGCAATCCTGTGATTCCGGGTTCAAATCCCGGTAGCCACCCTCTTTTTCAGTTATTCTGCAGATTCGTGGGGTTTGTAAAACCCCACTTAAGCGCATTTTCCGAGGTTTTGGCAAAAAGCTCGTGGGAATCCCGGTAGCCACCCTCTTTATTTCCGTTCGCTTTATTGAACTCGTTTCTTCAGATGGTACCACAGATGCGGCATCAGGAACGCAACTCCATAGACAATTCCGGCGAGAAGCGCGTTGAACTCGAGCGTCTTGCCCAAAGAAATCTCGGCCATCCGCTTCAGGCCTATTATAAGATAGACATTCACAAGAGCGAGCAAGGGAAGCAGCACTCGCGACAGGAAATGCTTGTGCTTGTCCAGCTTCTCCAAATCGCGCAGGGGCATCTCGACCAGCCAGCCGAACGCGAGGCCCAAAATCAAGACAGTTGTAAGGAAAAAAGCGTCGAGAATGTCGCTCACAAGGACCAGGAATCCCGCAAGAATCAGGTTTCCTAAAAGAACGACGAGCAGCAGCAGCCAATGCACGGTCTCGTCAAGCAGCCGGAGCGAGCCGCTCTTTTTCTTCTCAGCGCGGGCGACGATCTTCGCCGCCTTCTCCACCTCTTTTTGGCTCCAGTGCATCGTGAGCCTATCCGATCGTCTTCGCGAGCTCAAGCAGCGCCCCGGCGGCCCCCGCTTTCGTGTGCAGGCAGGCGATCTTGCCGTCGTCAGCGTAGTCGACCATGCGCTCGTCGTGCGGGAGCTCCGCGAGGATAGTCTTTCCGAGGATCGTCTGGATGTGCCGGCTGTTGCTCTTCGCCCGCTTCCTGTTCACCACAACTCCAACAATATTTGCCCCTTTCGCCTCGAGATGCCGGATAAGATCGCGGCTTGAGAGCACGCTGTGGAAATCGTCATGCGTGACGAAGACGCTCTCATCCGCAGCATCTATAACGTGCGCCACCAGCGGCGCATGGGAGAAGCTGTCCACAACAACGATGTCCGCCCTGCCCGTGAGCATAAGCAAAGCTTTGTTGAGCGCCTCAAGATCCGCCTCGTGCTCCTGGGGCGCAGCAGGAAGGATGGTCAGCCCTGACGAATGTAAATGCGAAATCTCTTCAAGCGTCGCCTTGCCCTCAAGATAATCATTGATGCACGTCTGGAAGTCTATGCCGCAGTAATGGGCCACCGCAGGAGAATAGAGGTTGCCGTCAACAAGGAAGGTCTTCTTCCCCTGCTTCTGGAACGCGGCGGCCAGGTTGACAGCCACTATGCTCTTGCCCGCTCCGGCGTGGCCTGTGATATGCAAGATGCGCGTCATTTGCACTCCAGGACGCGCTGCTTCACATGCCTGAGCAGCTCGCCCGTGTTGTCAAAGTATTCCTTGAGCTTGTCGATGTCGATATTCAGCGTCTCGCCCTCGAACTGCACGATCATCGTCACATGCCTCCGGTATTCCTCTTTTTTCTCATAGGGCTGCCGCATCACTGCCCTGAGCTTGAGGTACAGCTCCAGGAACTGCACCAAGCGAGGGTCGGAGAGATGCTGCATCAGCAGCTGCGCCCTTGCGACCGGGCTCGCCGGAATCTCAGTCACCTTCTTCTCCTGCTTGAGGCATTTCAGCAGCGCCTCGACCGCGTGCTCGTGCGTCGAGATGATGCGCTCCAGCGTCGCCCGGATCACATCTACGGTACGGGTGTATTTTAAGGTAACGTAATACAAATGGTCCAGCCGCTTGAACTCCTCAACGGCCTGTAAGTAGCTCTCTTCCATGCGTTCCGATTTCCCTCCGTGCTTCTTCGATGAATGCCGCGATCTTGGCGCCGTCCAGCGTCTCCAGCAGGAATCTGTCGTCGGCTATAATCAGCTTCCCGCTCCGTGAAAACTCCATCGGGCTCTCCCGGTGCTTTGAGAGGATGCGGTCAAGCGTCCTGGCCAGTTCCGGACGGATGCCCGCTGCCCGGAGCGCCTTCCGCACTTCCTCGACGCAAGCCAGCAGCAGCTTCGGCTCGTCTACGAGCGCGAACGTTTTTAGCAGTTCCGCGGCGATGCCCAGATGGGAGTCAGCTTTCATCTTTAAGGATGACGATTTTTACGCGCCTGTTCGCGTACTTCTTCGGCACGCTCACGCGCGTGCTCGTCTTGTAGCCCTCCACGCGCGCGTCTATAACCTCGTCAACATCTGTCAGCTCGACTTTCATGTGCTTCCTGCATCTAGAGGTATTAAAAAGGTATCTAAAAGGTATATGTATTTAATAATTTCGGTATAGGATATAAATATAGAGAGGCGAAAACGCGAAAATCCGGCGGGAAAAAAAGGCAATATTTTTATAAGCGGCAATCCCAAGAAGCCATGCCAAAGCTTTGGAGGTGAAAGCCATATGGCAGCAATGAACATGGAACTGATCGGCCGATGGGCGTTTATCGTCGGCCTTGTGGTTGCGGTGATTGCCGGGTTCGTGAGCGCGGCGGGGCCTACTCTTGTTTGGCTCCTGGCGTTCTTGGGGCTGGTAGTCGGGCTGCTCAATGTCGCGGGCCACGAGACCCACAACTTCCTGCTCGCGTCCGTGGCGTTCGTCGTGAGCGCTTCAAGCCTCGCGCTGGTCGTGCCTATGGAAGTCGTGCGCAACATGCTGCAGAATGTCGTGACGTTCGTCGGCCCCGCGGCTGGCATCGTCGCGATTAAGTCGCTCTTTGAGATCGCGAAGAGCAAGTGATTTTTTTCTTTTTTATTCCTTATTTTTATTCAGAACTCCCAGACAATTCCAGAATCGCCGCAGCCAAATCCCCCTTATGATTCTCAATCGCCTTCCTGGCCTCTTCTTCTGATTTATGCGTCTGTTCCATCACAGTCTTGACATCCTCTTCGCTGATCTCGACGGCCGATTCAAGGGATCTTTCCTCATACTCTCCCGTGATCTGCCACGATTCCTGCCCCATCATCTGCACTTTCGCGACGCTCGGCTGCGAAAACACAATCTCCTTCTCGGGAGTGCGGATAATCACTTCAGTCCTGCTCCATGCCCATGCGCTTCATGGCCTGCTTCATCATCCGCGGGTTCATGCCGGGAATCATAGTCCGAGAAGTCGATTGCCGTAGATATATAAGAATGCCATGATGAGGATGACGATGACGCACAGCAGGATGATATGCCCCGGCTTGAGGACGATCTTGCTCTTGTACTCGTCGAAATATCTGACAAGCCCGCCCATGCCCGACGGCATCTGCACCCGGTCCTGCGCCATGCCCCAAAGAAAGCCCAAGATGTTTAAAAACCTACCGCCCCACGGCGTAGAGCGGCGGATGCCTGAGCCCCAGCCGCTCCCGCATCCAATCAAGAATTTTTTCGACCGGATTTCGCTTCGTCCGCTTGGCCGCTTCCCGGTACCGCTGTGACTCCACGGCAAGGAACTCGTATACCTGTGGAAGGCTATGCTTACTCGCCACCTCGGCCTCTCCCCAGATCAGACGATACACGATTTCAGCCAGGTCAGGGCATGTCCTCCTCTCCACTTTCGGTTCTGGCTCTTTGCCGCTGAGCCAAAGGAGGAAGGTGAGCACCTCGGCGCCGGGTACTGACGACCTAAGCTTGCAAGGGACGTTCCTGGTTTGTTTATCATGTTCGGCCATCCCGACAGCCACGAATGCCTTAAGGCCGTCGCGATAGACGGAGACAGCATCCTCGGCCCTTCCCGAAGCATGGAGAGCTCTGGCTTTCGCGCGGAGCGCGTCCACCGGTGCCATGCCCATATGGTACAGTCCCCAGGCGCCGTCGAAATTCCCCGCCTCCTCCTCCAATCCCCCAGCCCAGCGATAGTCCGCTTCCTGCCTTGTATTCTGGGCATGATCTCTTGCGTAGGCAGCGGCAAGAGGCAGATCTCCTTTCCTTCTTGCGAGCGTGGCGCAATCCTGTAATCTGAACGCGCGTTCGTAGTGTGGAATAGCTTCTTGCTCAAGGCCGGTCCGCACATACGCGTCCGCAAGCTGCCCATGCTCCTTCGGCGTCTGGGCGAGCGCTTCCATCCGTAATCGCACGCGCTCCCGGAGAATCTCTGGAGGTCCGAATCGTGTCTGCCCCTCCCTCGATTGCGCAAAGACTATGTTCCCAGGGACAAACCCCAGCTTGAGGCCGCTCGCTTCCCAGATGGCAAGGTAGAGGGGAAGGACATCAGCCCCAAATGCGAACTCCAAAGCTTCCTGCGGGCTTCCCTTGTTGTGGATCGCGGAAAACAGCCGCATCGCGGTCACGCCAGCAGGAGCCCGCCCACTCTGATATGCGCTATAGAGGTCCTTGTCGTTTCGGAAGCTTACCGCCGCTCCTCCATCTTCAATAGGCATGCCTGACGGGAGTCTTTTTTATCTTATAAACCCTCTGAAAGAAAGGCGCAGGACAGGGATAAGCCGCCTTCTGTAAGGCCCGTTACCAAGCGAGTGCTTCGATGGCCTCCTTAGCATTGAACTAAGCGTCGAATGACTTGCTCCAGCCAGGGCTCGCCGTTTTAGCCATTCCTCGGACAACGTCGGCAGGTTAACTGAGTTCCGTTGCCGGAACCTTCGCGTGCCTCATCCTAGACCGAGGGGGTCTCGTTTCTGTGCGGTTGCCATCCGTTGCCGGATCCCAAAGGGTGGCTTTGTCCTCTTTCGAGGGGAGGGCGGACTTTCCTCAGATGTTTCCATCCGTTAGCTAAGTGCCTGTCCCGCATAAAGAAGAAGTCAAAGGAAGTATATAAAACAACTGGCGAAAGATTTATATATTATAAGTTATATTCTATGAAGTATGGCAACAACCACCATTGCTATTCAAGAGGACACCCACTTCATGCTCTCGAGCTTGAAAGAGGAATATGGGGCATCGAATTTCGATGAGACCCTTAAAGAGATGATCGCAAAAATCAAGAAACCGATGAAGTCTATGAGAGGAGCCTTTCCAGGGATGCCGGAATTCAGGAGAGAGGACCAGATTGACCGTTTTAGTTGATTCTTGGTGCTGGATTGAGTACTTCATAGACGGAAAAGCAGCCGCTGCGATAGAGAAGTATCTCAATGAGGGAATGGTGTTTATTAGCGTTATTAACCTCGCTGAAGTCTACAAGTTTGCCATCCTCAACAAGAGTGAGGCGGACGCAGATAAAATGGTGAGGTGGATGCTCGCAAACTCCTTTGTCATTCCCGTTGACGCGACCATTGCGCTCAATGCAGCGAAATTCAACGCGAAGCAGAAATTAGGATTAGGCGACTCTCTCATCTACGAATCCGCGAAAGCGCATAAGCTGAAGCTTGTCACAGGCGACCCCGGATTCAAGGGCATGAGGGATGTCGAATATTTGGGAAGATAAAGAAGCGGTTTCTATAATCTATCTGAGTCACCTATCTATCAGCATGATTCGCCGCTCGCCACTCCGCAAGAAGGTCTTGGAATGGCAAAATGGGTTCGCGAAGAATGCCGTTTTTTATCTCATAGACATGCCATAACTCATGTCTCACATTCGCTCGATTAGGCATCCCATTGAAAATGAGGCTATACTCTTCCTTATCGTTATTGTAAAGCGTCCCTGCCACGTCGACCCTATCGCTGAAACCCCAGGGGAGAGTCAAATCCTCAAGCCCCAAGGTCCGCTTCTCTTGCGAAAGGCAGGCCTCCAACTCATCTACGGATGCGAAAGACGTATGTCTCTCGTTTATGCATTGATTTCTGTATCCCACTACCGCGTGTAATGCAAAATAAGCTGGGCCAAGTCCAAGAATTCCAAATAAAAGATAAGTGCCCCAAGATCTGCCGTTTCGGATAGGACGCTCAGCAGGATTCATAAGGATGAGAAATGAACTTCTTTTAAGTATTTTATTGACATGTCCGAAATCGCCGAAGCGCAAGCCATATCGCTTCAGTGTATGGTAAGCGAGCGATTTCCGAGCATGCTCAAAAACCACCAGCGGGTGGTTTTTGACAAGTCATCTAGAAAATACCAGAATACACAATTCCTCCTTCCCCTGCCACACCTTCCTCTCCTCCTTCACGATAAACCCATTCTCAGCCGCCTCTTTCTTCACAACCTCAGGATTCTTCGTGCACACCGCCATCCTGCCTACCTTCGCGAGCACATACGCGGCCTGGTGGAAGAATTCCTTGATGATTTTCAGGTAGGCACGGGTGTGCGCTTCCTTTGTCAGCGTCGGCAGCGCCGTCGCGATCAGCTCTGCCTCCCCTTTCTTGAACTTCACATCCAGCCATCCGACATCCTGCCGCGAGAACTGGATCTCCTTGTTCACGCCGGCGATCTTCGCGTTCTTCTTCGCGGAATCCACGTTCCTGAACTGGCTGTCGATGGCGATGATCTGAACGTCTTTCTCAGAATGCTTTTCGAAATCGAAGCTCATGAACTTCAGGAAAGCCAGCTCCTCCTGGTTGAAGAACCTCACCGGATACCTGCACGCCCAGAGCGCGGCCTCGATCGGAATCGACCCCACGAGGCAAAAGGGATCGACGAACGTCTCTTTTCCAGTATATCCAGTCAGCCGGACGAGCGCGTAAGCGATCGTGGCCTTGATTGCCCGGGGGTTGGAGTAGATGCGGTAGGTGCGCTTGCTCAAATCAATTCCCGAGAAATCCACACCCAAAAACGCCTTTTTCCCCGAAATGAACACATGCACCAGGACATCGGGATTCGTGAGATCCACATGAGACTTCGCCCCCGCCTCAAGCAGCACCCCGCCGACGATCCCCCTCAAATCCTGCGTATCAATCTCGTCGTGGGAGGACACGTCCACCCGGAACGTTCTTCCCGGCGTGAGCCATGCATCCAAAGTATTCTTCTGAATCTTCTTTTCCAATTCGTCCAGGGAATCGAAACCATATTCCTCGAGCACAAGAAGCGCCTTTGACACGCTTTGTCCCCAGTAGCAGAGCTTGCACAAGTCAGCGTGAGACGCAATGTCAAATGTTACAAACCCCTTCCCCACTTGCGCCTCTTGAGAAAGAAGCTCCTTGACATCCAGCGCAGCCACATCCTCGATCCCAATATTGCAGATGGCGAGGCCTTTCATCGAATCTTATGCCTCGTCCCTGATGATCTTCGTGGCACTCACCACCTTGTCGTCCTCGCGCAGCTTCATGATGCGCACCCCCTGGGTGTTCCTTCCGATGACAGAAATGCCGTCGACAGGCATGCGCGCCGCGATGCCCTGCCCCGTGATCGTCATAATCTGCTCGGTCCCATCCACAGGCATGACAGCCACTACCCCGCCGTTGCGCTCATTGGTGATGATGTTGATCACTCCCGAGCCGCCGCGGTTGATCAGGCGATAATCTGAGACCGGGCTCCGCTTCCCATAGCCGTTTTCAGTCAGCGTCAAAAGCGTCTTGCTGTCATCGGCGATACAAACCCCGATGACCTCATCCTTGCCCTGCAGCCGGATGCCCCTGACCCCGATGCTGTTCCGCCCGACAGGCCGGGCATCCTCCTCGTGGAATTTCACCGCCATGCCATCCTTGGTGGCAATCAAGAGCTGTTTCGTTCCGTCCGTCAGCACCACGTCGATGAGCCTGTCCTCGTCGTTCAGGTTGATCGCGATGATCCCGCCCTTGCGCGGGTTGGCGAACGCGGACAAGGCCGTTTTCTTAATGATGCCCTGTTTCGTCACAAGTGATAAGTAAAGCCCTTCCCTGAACTCCTTCACAGGGATGTGCGCCGTGATGTGCTCCCCATGCTCGAGCTGCACCAGGTTGACAATGGCCTTCCCAGCCGCCTGCCTGCTTCCTTCGGGAATCAGATAGCACTTGAGCCAGTGCACGTTGCCTTTATCAGTGAAGAACAGGATGGAGGAATGCGTGTTCGCGATGAAGATGTCGGTGATGACATCCTCCTCCTTCGTGTTCGCCGCTACCATGCCGATGCCGCCCCTCTTCTGCTGCCGATAGGCGTCGATAGGCTGGCGCTTGATGTAGCCCCGCGCGGTGATCGTCACAACCTGGTCCTGCTCCTCAACCAAGTCTTCATAGTTCAGCTCCATCATCTCCTGTCCGGAGATCTCAGTCCTGCGGGCATCGCCGTACGCTTTCTTCATCTCCAGCGTCTCAGCCCGGATGATGGCATAGACTTTCTTCTCGTCGGCGAGGATGCCTTTCAGCTCAGCAATCCTCCGCACCAGCGAAGCGTGCTCGTCCCGGATGCTCTTCTGCTCCAGCGTCGCGAGCTTCTGCAGTTTCAAGTCCAGAATGGCGTTCGCCTGGATCTCAGTGAGCGAAAAAGCAGAAATAAGCGCAAGCCGCGCGTCCTGCACCGCCTTGCTCTCCTTGATCAGCTTGACAGCCCGGTCGACGTCATTGAGCGCCGTGATGATGCCCACGAGGATGTGCGCCCGCTCCTCTGATTTCCGGAGCTCAAACCGCGTTTTCCGCGTCACAACTTCCTTTTGATGCAGGAGATGCTGCTCCACCAGCTCCCGGAGCGTGAGCACCCGCGGACGATTGCCGGCAAGCGCCAGCAAGATGACGCTGAACGTCACTTGCATCCGGGAATGCTGGAACAGCTGGTTCGCCACAACTTCAGGATTGGCGTCCTGCTTCAGCTCGATGACGACGCGCAGTCCTTCCCGGTCAGACTCATCCCGCAAATCAGAGACTCCGATGATCTTCTTGTCCCTAACCAGATCCGCAATCTGCGCCACGGTCTCGGCCTTGTTGACAAGATAAGGAATCTCGGTGAAGATGAGCGCAGGCCGCCCTTTCCGTTGCTCGACGGAATATTTCGCCCTCACAATGATGCGGCCTCTGCCGGTGCTGTACGCGTTCACGATGCCGTTGCGCCCGCAGATGATGCCCCCGGTGGGGAAGTCGGGCCCCTGGATGTGCGACAGCAGCCCCGCGGTGTCGATGGCAGGAGTGTCGATCATCGTGACGATCGCGTCAGCCACCTCCGACAGATTGTGCGGCGGGATGCTCGTCGCCATGCCGACGGCGATGCCCGCGCTGCCGTTCACGAGCAGGTTCGGGATCTTCGAGGGCAGAACAGCCGGTTCCTTCAGGCTGCCGTCGAAATTGTCGACGAAGTCAACAGTCTCCTCGTTGATGCCGTCGAGCAAGTCTTCGGCCATCTTCTGGAGTCTACATTCTGTATATCTCATTGCCGCTGGACTGTCTCCATCTATAGAGTTGTGCACGAAGATTCCTGCGGCGAGTGCAAAATTATGGGTTCCTGCAATCGTGAGGTCGTAGACATCTTCCCTTTTGTCGAGGAAGTTTAATTGAATGATCTTGTGGTTGTAGACTTCAGCTAAGGGAATTGGGTCGTAGTCAATAATGAGCGGTTCAGATTCTTTTTTTTCAGTCGAAAGTCTGAAATTGAGCGGCATGAGCGAATCATTCGGCGTAAGATACTGAGCCTCCTTGTATGTTCCATCCCTTAGCATGAACTTATGGTCAAGAGTACATCGAATTTCTTTTCCATTGTCGAGAAGAATCTTCAAAATTCTCTGTTGTCTCTTCGTCAACCTTGGGTGCAGGATCTCGCCCATCTCTATTCTGCCTTCATCATTGATCGTATAGGCAAAATTTTTCTTTCCTTGAAGATGTTCTCGAATGAGCTCTTTGAAGGAAAGGGACCTTCCGTCCGCAAGCCGCACTTTGATGTCTCCAGTGAAGCATCCGAAATTTCCCTGCCCTTGAATAAGAGGATACCGCAGAGAAAAGTCCTGGGCCAGTCGCACCAAGGCATCATAGACAGCGGTGTCTCCATGTGGGTGGTATTGGCCAAGAACTGTTCCAACCACTCTCGCGCTTTTCTTAAACGGTTTGTTATGTGTCATCCCCATTTCGCTCATAGCGTAGAGGATTCTCCTATGGACTGGTTTGAGGCCGTCGCGCACGTCCGGCAGCGCCCTTCCAACGATAACAGACATCGCATAATTGAGGTAGCTCTCTCGCATTTCTTCCTCGATTTCGCGAGATTTGGTGCGATCCTGCGCTGCTGTGTCAGTCATATGTTTTCCTCTCGATGCAGGAAAAAGTGCCCGGAAATTTATAAGGGTTTCGGTGAAAAACGAGGCGAAGAGCGCCTAAAACACCATAATTTTCAGGAATCGCAAATCTGCTTCCTCCAAGAATACACTACTCATAAGTGATTACAGATAGAAAGATTTAAATATCCCTACAAATTAGCTTCCATAGAGGATCCCCAATGGCAAACCATAAATCAGAATCTACAGTTAGACAATATACTGAAGGTCTTGGCGCATTTGCCGGTGCCACAACCGCAATCGTTGCTCCTGCTCTTGCAGTAGGAATCGGCGCGGTCGTTGCGCTGATTGCGGCATATGTCCTTGCGCGTCGAAAGGAGAAAAACTTGGATTCATTTGTTGAAAGCAAGCTGCGTGCGGTTTTGCGCGGGGAATGAGCGTATGAACTGGCAGCGGTATCTTTCTAGCAGGCCTGTCCAGGATGTCTGCGCTCTCTTTTTCACTTTTGCACTGCTCACGTGGATTCTCCAGCAGTGGATCATCATAAAGAGTTACTGAATAATATTCTCCCTCACCAAAAAGCTCTTCCCGCAATAGACGCACTCTTTTCTTTTATCCCCCAGAATGAGCGATTTCGCCTGATACTTCTGCGCCTTTCCGCACTTATTGCACCGGACCAGAAGGATTCTCATCTTGCTCCTCTTTTTTCTTCTCTTCTTTCTTCGGGATGCCGAGCACCTCGTCGATGCTCTTCAGGTGAGGCGGCTCCGCAGCTTGCGGCTGTTCAGCGGGAGTTTCCTGTTCTTTCTCCCCCTCTTCTAATGGGACGTTTGTCGGTTCCAAATCCTCATCCACGACTTCCAGCTGTCCGAGATTCTCCTTTTCCTCCGTGATTTCAGTTATTTTCTCCTCGTAAGTATCCAATTTGTGCGGCTTCCCTTCCTTGTCAAAGAGATCAACCTCACCATCAATCACTTTCCGCTCCTTCTCGCTTTCCGCGCGCGCCTGTTCAGCCATCGCCTGCTGCTGTTCCCGGGCTTTCTCTAAATCTACCTCCTTGCCCTCGATCGTCTTAGCGAGAGATTCGAAGCCCTTGAACCTTTCTTTCAGCTTCTCCCGTGGCAAATCAAAGTATTCGAAGAACTTGTCCGTCAGCTTGATCAGCCGGCTCCGTCCATAGCGCTGTCTAATGATAAATCCTTGCTTCTCCAGCTCCATCAGATGATCGTACGCTTTGTTCGTCCGGATCTTGATGAGATCCGCCTGCTTAATCGGGTACTTGAATGCGATCACCGCCAGCGTCTCCAAAATAGACTTGGACAGCTCGGTTTCGGTCACGACCGCTCTCACGAGATGCGTGTATTCTTGCCGGATGGTGAGCTTCCACTGGTCGCTTTCATTCAACAGAATAAGACTGGTCTCAGGATCGTTTTCCAAATCCACCATCAGGGACAGCAAAGCCTCCTTCACCTGCTGCGGATCCTTGCGGACAAGCTGCGCCAACTCATCAGTCGAGATATACCGGGCTACAGAGAAGAGGACGGCCTCGAGCTGTTTCTTCAGGTCTCTCATGCTAGCGAGTAGGATCCTTCCTCGAGCTTTACGCGCTTCTCCTTGACCAAAGCGTTCAGGAAGCGCTTCACTTCTTCCGTAGCCAGCCCGGTGCTCTTGGACAGCTTGTCCGGATCAGAGATGCCGAACTGGAGCATCACGAGCAGATGATTCTTGATGAGCGCGCCAAGGTTTTTCCTGAGCATGGCGTTCTCGCTGTTCGCCTGCTTCACGAGCATATCTATGCTGTGGAGCTTCGTCAGCATGTCATTGACGAACTGGTTGAAATATCTGGCGTCGAAAGCGAACTTCTCCGGCTTGATGAGGTCCACCGAGGAAGGCATATAGTCGATGCAGAACCCGACAAGGTTTGTCAGCCCCTTGATGATGAGCTCGATCTCGCCGAAGGTGCTCCACACCCCGTCTTTCTCCGCGGCGCTTTCGACCCGCTCATTCAGGACAGTCAGATTCTGGTCGTTCTTGATGTGCTCGATGTACTCGGCGAGCTTGCTTTCGACAAACTCCTTCGGCTTCCCCACCACCTCGAGGATGGCGCGGATGCGGATGGGCTCTTCCATGCTTCGCCAAAGCCCCCGCCTCTTTATATAGTTTTCACCTAAACGGTAGACAGCATTCCCAGCAGTTGTCAGGGTTTAGTTGCGCAGGCGAGGCGGGGGATGGCCCCTTCGAGGTGCCTCGTAGGGCATTTTCGCAGAAAATGGCCGTCTGCTGCCTCAATCTTGCCGACGATAGACCCGGCCCATTATATAATTTACCTACATTTTCACCTTCCTGAACAGCAGCGCCAATCCAGCCAAGGCCGCAGCGCCAATAATCAGCCCCGTCTTCAGCCCCGGGCGCTTTTCCGTGTCGTAGGAGTCAACCGCAGGAGCCGCCCCTGTAAGGGGAAGCGCTTGGGCAGCGGCCTGTGAAATTTTCTCTTTCTCATTTTTCTTTTCAACAGCCAAATTCTTTTTTTCAGGAGCAAGAAGCGCGAGATCAAAGGCCTGCTCGTCCGGCGTTTTCCTTCCTTCTTTCCAGAGTCTCACCTTCAGCCGGTAAGCGCCCGCTTCTGCGCCTTCTACAATAATTGGCAAGAACAGCGTCCTGGCCGATTGCAATGTGAAGCTGATATTCTTCTCCTCGCTGTAATGCTTGCTCCCGCGGTAGACAAAGGCTGAGACAGAAACCTCAAGCGGATTTCCCCCGTTCAGGAGATCGACGCGCACCGTGAACGGCTTTCCTATCTCCGCTTCTTCAGGCACTTCGCTGACGTTGAAGGAGAAGCTGCCAGAAGGTTCCGTCTCTTGACTCTTTTGTTCAGAAGGCTCTTCTGATTTCGCAGCGCTCGTCTTTTTGCAGTCCAGCGTCACAGCCCGTGTTTCTCGCAGCCCGAAACCCTCGGCAATGATTTCGCCCCCTCCTTCGACGCAGTCCTTCGGCGTCAGGGGAATCGTCACTTTTCCATGAGAGAACGGAGCCAGCCACAGCCTTGCTTCTGTAGTGATTTTCTTGCCGTCAGATTCGATCCACGCTTTGAGGGTGTCATCCGAACTGTTTCCGCGATCCGCCTCGATGATGACGCTTCCCGAATTCACGATGCGCTCCGGAGCCGAGACGATGCTGAGGTCGCTTTCAGGATCTTCCGGTGGCTCGGGGATAAAAATAAGCTCGGAAACCGCGTTATCCGCCAAGTTCTCATCGCATGCCACGCTCAGGTTCGCCCAAAGATAATATCCGCCAGATTCAAGGGAAGGGGAATAGGCGGAAGATGTGAATCTCGCGGACGCTTCTTCTTCCAGGGAAGAATAGGTCCTCACTTCAGCCCCGTCGATGCCGATAATGCCATGCAGGAGAGAAAGCTCCGCCATTCCGCTCTTGAGATTGACTGCCCTCCACTGCCAGGATAAATTAGCCCCCGCCCGTTCCGCCATCACCAGTTCTAACGCCCAGTCGCACGTTGAGTTTCTCAGCGCCCTTCCCGGACTCCCTCCCGGAAGGGAAGCCTCCCAGGCCTCAGCTCCCACTCCATATCCTTGCAATTCCCCGCGCTCCAATGATGCGTTCTCAGGAGCCCAATCGCCATAAACAACAATGTCCTGGATGCCGCCTTTCTCGTCGCGGAGAATGAGCGTCTCTCCTTGATTCGACAGGCTTCCCTTGAACGCATAACTCGTGTTGATGCCGTACCTGTCAAAGAAATCATTGTCCTCCCCGGGAGAAGAGGGAGTTCTGGCGACAATCAGGTAGCCGTCAATCGTCGTGTTCGGCGGAAAAGTGATCTCAGCGCCTTCAATGCTCCAGTTTCCAATGTTTCCCCGGCCATAGAGCTCAAAATATTCGAAATCGAACTCGTTGCCGGCCGGGTTGTACATGATCTCGCTGATCACAGCTCCCTGAACGCATGGCACCAGCAGCAGGAACATCAGCATCCATCGCATGCCCATCCCATGCTATGCTTCTTCTTATCAGTGAGCCCGAAAAATCCGGAAAGTTTCCGGAAAACAGCGAACAAATCCGGAAAAAAGAGGCGGAAAGGCGGCGAAAGGCGGAAAATATGCGCTTCATAAATTCACTATTCAGGAATGCTCATAAAAGTTTAAGTAGCTTCAGCAGAGCAGGAAGGCAAAAGGGGGCAGACTATGGGACTCTTCGGATTCGGCAAGAAAAAACAGCAGCAGGACGAGATGCTTGACATTCCACCGCCACCGCCTTTGGAGGGCATGTCCCCGCTGAAGCCAGGCCCGGGAGCGGAGGACACGTATCCGCCCATGAGCACCCAGTTCGAAAAGACGTCTGACCAGTTTCCGCCTATGGACTCCGGGATGGACACTCATTTCGAAGACATGCAATCTTCTCCTCCAGAGTTGCCTCCACTTGATTTGCCGCCTTTGGAACCACCCAAGCAGGAGCTGTCGCGCAAGTCATTCGCGGAGATGTTCGAGCCCAAGCAGGAAAGCTGGGCCCCGCCTTCACAGCCCTGGACTCCTCCCGCTCAGCAGTGGACTCCGCCTCAGATGCCGGCGCCCGCTCCCCTGCCGAGGATGATGTCCTCCAAGCCCTTGTTCGTGGAGATTGGAAAATATAGGGACGTCATAAAAGAATTGAACATGATCAAGAAGGGGCTCAGGGAATCCGACGAGGAGATCAAGGAGCTCGTCTCTGACATCGATGACGAGGAGAAGACCTTCGCCAAGCTGCACAAGGGCCTCCAGGATGTCGAGGCCAAGCTCGCGGATCTCGAGAAGTGCCTCTTCGTGCAGGAATAACCATGGCCATGCCTGTCTTCGTGAAGATCCACCAGCCCGGCGAGCTGCAGGGCCTGATCGACGTTCTCAGGATGCGAGTGGAGGAAGCCCGCGATACGATGGCCCATCTCGATTCCCTTTCGCTTGATGAAGCCGCGAAGATGCACGAGTGGGATCAGCGCTGCGAGGCCATTAGCCAGCGCATGGAGCAGATTCTCGAAAGCCTGCATGCGCCGGAGCGCGTATGAAAGCCGTCAACCTCCGGCCGCCGCGGGACGATTTCTTCGTCTCCATCCCCGACCCTTCGCATGTGCAGGTGCCTGTGCTTGAGTGCAGGCGCGACCTGCTCGAGAGCATGCGCATCTTCAGCCAGCTGAAGAATATCCGGCGGCAGAAAGGGGCATTGAAGTCGCGATTGCGCAAGCAGATCGCCGAGATCACGCGGCACATCAATTCCATCCGTTCCTCTATCCCGGATGTCACGCTCGAGGAAGAGATGGTGCCCAAGCAGCAGGCGCCCGAAGCCAAGGCGAAGAAGCCGATCACGGACTTCGCCAAGATCGAGCAGGGCCTCCAGGACATCGAGGCGAAGCTGGCGAAGCTCAAGTAAGAGCGAATCTCATAAGCTATAACAATTCTCGAGATTCGCTAAATAACAAATCGTATCAAATGATCATCAAGATTTTACGATTTGCTATAACTTTAAAAACCGTTTCTCATTTCAGTCCTGCTATGCGGGGATTCCGGAGCGGCCAAACGGGATAGCGTTTGGTGCCTGAAGGCCCTAAACATCCAAACTCAAGCCGTTGAGTGCCGAGGCGAGAGCCGAAGACGCACTCCGTGAGCCATCTATTGGCTTAGTGCCTTCGCAGGTTCGAATCCTGCTCCCCGCATCTTTTTTGCTTCGCAAAAAAGCTGCACCAAAACCGTCCGGCATGAAGCCGGACATCCGGGTGTCTATGAAGTTGCGAAACCCGGCTCTTTTTGGAGGTGTCGGAACCAAAAGTTTGAGGTGGGCAATCCTGCTCCCCGCAGCCTTTTTTCCTGGCGGAAAAAATGCTGGCGAAAATAGTGCGGCATAAAGCCGCACGCCGGACAGTCACAGCTTTTCGAATGTCCGGAAAAACATAATCCCTTTATATTCTGTTTCCGGATTTCTCCGCTTCTCGTCGGAAACTTTCCGGAAAAAGCGGGCAAAGCTATAAGAAGCAGCGCATCTTCCACAGGTATCATGGAGAAAAGTTTAAATACGCAATCATACGATATCATATCTATGGGTACGCAAATAAGCTTGAAGCTTTCGGACAGGATGTTCAAGGCAGCAAAAGAATACGCAGAGTCGCAGGGGTATGACACGCTCCAGGATTTTATCAGGGAAGCGATCCGCCAGCGCTTGTTCGGAGAGGAACAGTTGAGCGGAAGATTCACGGCTCTAGCAAGTGAGAAGGCGCTCGCGAGGCGCTGGCTGACGAAGGAGGAGGATGAAGCATGGGCGCATTTGCAAAGCAGGATATAGTGCTCTATCCTTTTCCCTTTACGGATTTGAGCGCAAGAAAGCTCAGACCATGCCTTGTGCTGTCATCAATGATGGGCCAGGACATCCTGCTGTGTCAGATGACTTCTCGGCGTCTTTCTGCTGATACGTACAGCGTTGAGGTTGCGAAGCATGACACGCAAGATGGGACGCTGCACATCGATAGCTATGTTCGTGCGAATATGCTCTTTACGGCAGAATCTTCGCAAATCGTGAGGAAGATTTGCCACCTGAAGACGGCGAAGTACAGTGAGATAGTCAGGAAAATTGTCAAGATGATTTCCTAGAGGGGACTTCGGCAAATTCAGGGAGAACTGAGCACATACGCGAAAATGAGCGGCGCCACGATCGTCGCGTCGGACTCGATCATGAACCTTGGCGTGTCCACGCCCAGCTTCCCCCAAGTGATCTTCTCGTTCGGGACAGCGCCGCTGTAACTGCCATAAGAAGTGGTGCTGTCGCCGATCTGGCAGAAATACGCCCAGTGCTTGCACGCGATGCCAAGATCCTGGCTGATGAGCGGAACAACGCAAATGGGAAAGTCGCCCGCGATGCCGCCGCCGATCTGGAAGAATCCGATGTCCGCCCGCTTGGATTCCGCAAGATACCAGTCGATGAGGGACGACATCTGCTCCAGTCCTGACTTGACTATGCTCAAATTCGAGAGCGTTTGGCCGTGATGATTTTTCCTTCCGCGCGCGAGGGCGACGAAGATATTGCCCAGCGTCGAGTCCTCCCATCCCGGTGTCCAGATGGGCAGATTCTTCTCACATGCTGCGATGAGCCAGGAATCCTTGGGGTCGATCTGGAAATCCTCCTTGAGCATGTCCTCCCGGATGAGCTGGTACACGAACTCGTAGGGAAAATATCTTTTGTTTTCTTTTTCGGCGCGCTTCCAGACTTTGATAATCTCCTTCTCGATCTTGCGCATCGCGTCCTGCTCAGGGATGCATGTATCTGTGACGCGGTTCATCCCTTCCTTCAGCAGCGCGAGTTCGTCCTGCGGAGACAAATCTTGGTAGTGCGGGACGCTCCTGTACTGCTTATGCGCGACGAGATTGAAGATATCTTCTTCGAGGTTCGCGCCGGTGCAGCAGATGGCATGCACTTTGTCTTTCCTGATCATCTCGGCGAGGATGATGCCGAGCTCCGCCGTGCTCATGGCTCCGGCGAGCGTCAGCAGCATCTTGCCGCCAGCCTTCAGGTGGGCGGCGTACGCGCGCGACGCGTCACGCAACGTCGCAGCGTTGAAATGCAAAAAATGGCGGTCCACAAAGTCCCGGATGTGCTCATGCTGCATTCTTTCATGCTCTGAGTGACGCTTCTTCTTAAATGTTGTTGAAATGGAATGGAAAAAATCCCATCAGATGCGTTTGTCTTCCGCAAATGCGCAACGTTTAAAATCCCCCAGACGCTTCTCTTCCTGCTTTGCGGGGATGGCAGAGCGGTCAAATGCGATAGGTTCAGGGCCTATTTCCTTAGTGGATACGCAGGTTCGAATCCTGCTCCCCGCATCTTTTTTGCTTCGCAAAAAAGCTGCACCAAAATCGTCCGGCATGAAGCCGCACGCCGGACAGTCACAGCTTTTCGAATGTCCGGAACTATAGTGTAGGGCAAAAATAATTGAGCAGTGCTGCCCTGCGCTATATACGGAGGAAGCAACAATTCCTATCAATTATTTGCTTCCGACAGTATATCTCCCCATCTTTTCTGAGGAAGGTGACCACAAGATTAGCAAGTTTTATAAAGTGTGGTCACCTCTAAGAGAGTATGTTTATCGAGAGAAGAAAAGCCGGGAGGAGCATCAAGTACTATTTGATCCATTCCTACAGGGAAGGGGGCGAAGTCAGGAAGCTAAGGAAGTATCTAGGGCAAAATCTTGCAAAAGGGCAGTTAAAAGAAGAACAAGAAAAGGCTAAAAGCCGTATTCTCGGGCTTTTGGAGGAGCTCACCACTGAGGTCTTTCTCTTCAGATTAACAAAAGGCCAAATCAAGAAACTAAATGCATGGAGCAGCAAAATCAGGATTGCCCATTTCGACCAAAGGCAATGGCGGAGATTTACGGAGGAGTTTGTCTTTAATACCAACGCAATCGAGGGCTCAACGGTCCAAAGGCAGGAAGTCCCGAGGATTTTGCGGAATCCAGTTGCAGAAACCGCAGAGGAGCGCGAAACGAAAGGAGTTGCAAATGCTGTCAACTATATCAAGAAGGCAAGGGAAGACCTTTCAATTGAGCTTCTGATGAAGCTCCACGAACTCTGCTTTAAGGGATCCAAGGGCTTCGCGGGGCAATTGAGGCACGTTGAGGTTGCTGTCGTTGATGCCCAAGGGCGGATTTTGCATAGGGGCGTTCCTGCCGCTCAGCTGGAATTGGCATTAAGGGACATGATTTCCTGGTACAAGGAAAATAAAAGAAAATTCAGGCCGCTGGTTCTGGCGGCAATCCTGCATGACCAGTTTGAGTACATCCATCCCTTTCAGGACGGGAACGGCAGGGCGGGGAGGCTCCTGCTCAATTTCATCCTTTTGAGGAATGGCTATCCGCCCATTAATATTTCCTTAGACGACAGAGCAGAATACTATCGGACCCTGCAGGAGTATGAGAAAAAACAGAATGTGAGACCCACAGTCGAGTTTTTGGTCGAGCAATACGAAAAGACCCTGAGGATGGTGACCACAAAAAAGAAAAATGCATGAAGTGGGGTCACCTCTAAGACAGCATGAAAAACGGAACGCTCTATTCGGAGCTGGCTTCTCTCTGCGCTAATTTTTACGACCATCTGATTGACGCCAAATCCGTCGCTGATTTCGTCGAGAAAAGAATCTCGCGCTTCCATCCAAAGGAACTCCTCTTCATCGGCGGATTTTTCTCCGTAGCCAAGGAACTTGAAAAGCGAGGATACTCGCTTACAGTGATCGATTACACTGACGAGATGGCAGCAGAAGCAAGAAAGCGCCTACCGGGAACGAGAATAATCAAGGCAGACATCCGAAATCTACCTTTCAGAAATGAGTTCGACGCCGTGCTCGCCATCGGTCGAGTCTTCACGCACATGGGTTCGGATGAGGACGCGAAAAAGGCGCTCCAGAGCATGAAAGCAGCGCTTAAGCAAGGCGGAATCCTGCTCTTCGACAATTACGAGGATACGAAAATCGGAAAGACGCCCTATTTCACCGACGTTGTGAAGGTTAAGAAGGGTGATAGCGAGATTGTCCGCACGTCCTCGCTTGTCACTCTCTCAAAAAATCATTATCTTTGGAAATCCGATTATGAGTTTAAAGAGGGCAAGGAGAAAAAAATCTTCCATGACGAGATGGAGCACCGCGCCTTCTCTCGGAACGAAATCAGAAACGTGCTTGTGGAAAATGGATTAGCGTTCATCGAAGACGGAGATAACTTTGATGAGACGAGCTTTTACACCTTAGCCAAACTGGTTCCCAAAACATGAACCGTAGGGATTATTGCTGTTCAAGGTGCTCATAGCCGACAGGAAGCCTCCCACCGGCTCGCCGGACTGCCCCGACATGGTCTTCTCTTATCAACGTGAATGCAACCGTCCGGTCAGGATGATAAAAGGTGCTCGTGAGAAGCAGGAACGGGTCAGCGAACCGGTCGAAGCTGTAAGCAGCCATGTTCGAAATCTCCTTAGCATCTCGATCTCGGAGGAAAATATCAAAATAACGTTGCTCAGGCCCGGGTAGAAAGAGATATCCAAATCGGATTTCTCCGGTAGAGCCAAAATGATCTGCGTCTAGTCCTTCGAAGATGGCTACGTTACCTTCTGGTGATGGGCGCTCGGCAAGCGGGCGGTCCAAGGGAACAAGCGGCGTGAACTCAGGCCAATCATAAAAGTCTCCTCCAAAAAAGCGGCCGCATAAGACGCGTACTCTTTGAACGAGGCCCATGAACAAAAGAGATTCGATGGTGCTTATTAAATTATTTCTTCGCGCTCTTCCACATCGTCTCGAAATACGTCTTGAACGACAGCGCCGCTTCCTTGCTCTTGACGCGGATGATCATGGGCCGCTTGAGAATCATGACGAAAAGCACGGTGTCCTTGTACAGGTCGACTTCCATGAACGTCTCCTGCTCTTGGTATCTGATCTCATGCCGCCTGCCCTTCTCAAAATATTCCGTTTGAGCCCTGTGCCCCCTCGCGCTCTCGTTGAAGATGATCTTGACCTTGAACCCTTTCGCGTCCCAGCGCTGATACATCTTCTGCCAGAAGCGGTCCGCTACCGGAACATCCTCTCCAAGGTAGACGCCGAAGGTATAGATTGTGTCGCCTTTCCCTGAAGCGTCCGAGAGGTCGCCGAAGCAGGTCTGCATGCCCTCCCAGCCGTAGAACACCTCCACATCCGTCTTCTCTTCTGTCGTCTTGTGCTTCAGGAGCAGTTGCGGGAGCAGCTCCTCCACTTTCTTTTTCTCCAGCAGGATCTCTCCCTCTTTTTGCGAGACAAAATCCAGCAGTCTCTTCGGGTCAGCGGCGCTGAAATGCAGTGTCCCGCTCTTCTTCACGCTCGAGATGATGCCTTTCTCGATGAGCCTATTCGCCACGTCATAGATCTTCGAAGGAGAAACACCCGATTTCTTCGCAAGCTGAGTCCTTGTCGTCTCCCCTAATTCCAGAAGCGCCTCGTAGATCTTGATTTCGCCGTCTGTGAGGCCGATGCTCTTGAGCTCCGCGAGCGCCATGGGGTGTCAAGCCTTCTCGTCTATTTGAATCTTTCTAGAGTTGCCCCCTAGAGGGACACCTAAATATAAAAGCTAGATGAAACTACCAAGTGGTAACAAAGGAGGTCAAAATGACAGAAGCACAAACACAAAGGGCTATGGAAAACATGGATAGACTTGCCAGTGGGATTGCCATCGGGAAAGACGCGGCTCTTGAAGTGCTTGCTTCAATTGTGGCTCCAGAGCTGAGGGAGATCATTGATGCTGTGCAGAAGCAGATAGGGGCAGGTTATAGCAGTGTGCAGTACTCCCACCAAGAGGCCTGTAGGAAGGCTGGCAGAGATATGGAAGATACCTTCTTTTTTGATTTGAGTACCCATACCTCAGGACTGAGGCTAAAATTTAATCGGTTATTTGAGGAGGCGCATCCGGAGTATCGCGTGGTTCAGGCTCCATTTTATGAGCTTAGGCTTGAGAGGGTGAATCCATGAAACCCAACACCAGTTACCTCGCCCACGCCGCAACGGCCGCATGCGGTGTGTTCGTAGGGCTATTGTGGGGAGCGGGATTGACGGAGTCCTCAGATAAAGTCAGAGCACGGACAGAGCAGAGATGGAGGATTGACCAGATTGTTGATTACAAGAATCAGTTCAACGATCTTACTACGCTCCAGCTCGGATACGAATACAGGACTAAAGAGTCTTTGGACGGAAAGCCAGAGCGCTTCCCTGTAGGAATAAACCAGGTCACGCTTTTCCATGACACGCCTCCATATGGCTCCCTTGACGCTGTGACGCTCTTAGAGAGAAACTCGGTCGATGACCCGTGGCCGGTTGTAGATCGTGTCTATCCTTCGGACCCGCATTTCGGCGATTGGGCAAGGAAGTATGACACAGAGCACCAAAATAAGGAGAAATGAACCCATGAAACAAAAACTGACCTTAGCATTGGCCCTCGCCGCCGCGGGCTGTGCGACCCCAGAATTTCCAAAACCAGAATTCACCAATATCACCGCGCTCAATACCACATATATGCTCCGTGGGCAGAATCTCAGCGACGGGAAGCCCGTCGTCCAGGACACTCTCGTTGCAATCTCTGGCCCTCTCTCGGCTATAGCATTCGCAAGCCATCATCCGGATTCGGGGAGAACGCATGAGGCAGATATCACGCTCAATTATGACGTGAATGTAGGCGATCGCCTGAGGCTCTCGCC
>JAGVXW010000025.1:1351-16064 GCA_018303575.1 Candidatus Woesearchaeota archaeon | reverse complement strand
AAATTGCCAAATTGTGGTGCTGTGAACTCTGGTTCGAAAATATTTAATACCTGCTGCCAGTCAGCAGGGTAGGGTGATAGTGGGGTTTTCATGAGGGATTGGTCCTCAAGCTGACCCTACTGTCACCTCTTAATATAAAAACCCGAAAGTCCAGACTGGGGCAACCTATATATAGCCGTGCCGCCTTTGGGCCTGGCATGAACGCGCGCTGGACGGCTGTGCTTCTCTTCCTCGCGCTGGCGCCTCTCGCGAATGCAGCGATTTCCGTTGATAACCTGCTATCCCTTTATATGATAGGTGACACCTTCTATCCATCCGCGACAGCGCAGCTTCCCCAGCGCTTCGAGGGGTTCCAGGAGTCGCGGATTTCATGTTCTTCCTATTCCATTTTGTATTCGCGGTCTCCCGTAACGCTCGAGGCCGGAGTTTCGAAGGACCTCCAGCTTCCCGCGCTTTCCGTTTCTTCAAGGATGAAGGGATCCTGCACGCTCACGATCACGCTTCAGGACGCGGATGGAGTGGTTATGGACTCTCTGGTTCCGCGGCAGTTCGCGGTGAGCGATGAATTGCTAATAGAAGCGATGGTGCCTTTCGAGCGCGCAAGGCCGGGCGCGCTTCTGTCGGTGACGGGGAGCGCGCGCGATTCGCGGGACCGCTCCAGCGGAGGAAAACTCACCGTCACTTTAGACGGCCAGGAATCGGGATTCACTATCGCTTCTGATTTCGTCATTCAGATCCCGCTTTCGCCAACCCTCACATCGGGCAACCACCTCCTTGCGCTCCGCGTCGAGGACGGCAAGGGAAATTCAGGGGAGCGCGTCCTCGCAATTGACGTCGAGCAGGTTCCGACGAAAATCACCCTCGCGGTCGAAGGCGAGAGCTTTCTCCCGAACAGGGACCTGCTCGCGGCCGTGCACCTGCTCGACCAGGCGGGTGCTTTAATTCTACGGGAAATCACGGTGACCGTGCTTCGCGGGAAAACGGTCGTGCATTCCAGCGTCGTGCGCAACGGCATCTTCACCCTGCCCCTGGATTCGAGTTTCGCTCCTGGAGCAGCCAATTTTGCAGTCGAGATTTTGGAAGAGCTGTCAACCGAGGTGGCTGGCGCATCCGTCATCCTGACAAACACGGGAAATGTCAGGTATGAGAACCTTACCACAATCATTGTCACCAAGGACGGGAAAAAGATCCTGATAGAGAAGAAGGTTTCCCTAAAACCGGGCGAATTGATGACTCTTGATCTATCAAGGGAGCTGGAGGCGGGCACGTATGACGTGCTGCTCCCGGACGGCTCGTTGGCGCAGGGAGTGGATGTCGCGGACGATCGGCCATTCTGGAAGAAGGCCCCCCTGACCGGATATTCTGTCGCAACGTCGCAGCTCACCTATTCCATGGGATTCTTCATCCTCTTGCTCCTCGCGGTCCTGGCAGCGCTGCTGTACCTTCGCTTCAAGAAATAGCTAGGGAAAAAGTTGTCTTCAATCCGGAAAGACGCGCATCGAATATCTAAGATTCAGGCCGGATGAGCGCATCATTCCGACTCGTCAATCAGATCCTGCGCGATTTTGGCCTTCCTCATGGAGCCCTCGGCGCTGCAATACGGGCACCTGCGCGGGATGTCGGGCTTGTCCAGCACATACTGGCATTTCGTGCACTCGATTCTCATGCGCACTCAAGTGTTGAGGAACTATTTAAATGTTATTGAGATTTTTCAGGAAGGTTTCAATGGAACATATGTTCGTTTTCCCCATCCTTTTCAGACGTAAAAGTTTTTGGTCCCCGGTAATAATCCAGTCAGCCTGCGCTGCCTGGGCACATTCTAGGACGCGATTGTCATCAGGATCATCTGCAAGTGAAAGCTGCATATCCGGCACAATCACACACGCATTTTTCTGTATGATCTCTGTCCCTCTACGTCTTTGCGCTTCAGTAAACTTTAGTTTAGGATACTCGAGCACTTCCATCACTTCCTTGATTAACTCCGGTGAAATAAACCAGATCACCTCCCCATCTATTGCTTTCTTTATTAATTCGTCAGGTCTGCCCTTCCAACCAATAGCAGAGATGAGAACATTTGTGTCTATTACGACTTTCGCCTTGCCCTTGCCCACTTGATTGCATCCGCAATATCCTTCTTCGTAATTTTGTTCTTCTTGAATTGTTCTCGAATCTCCTCTGCGAAAGCCTCAAATTCGGCTAAACGCGCGGTGACATCCAGTCTTTTAAAGAGTATGCCCTCTTTTACCGGAAAAGCTGCGAAACGGTCCCCAGGCTCCAATCCCAGCTCCTCCCTGATACTTTGAGGCACAACGAGCTGTCCCTTCGACGACATTTTGACCAAATCTGCTTCTGTTGCCATGATTCAACTATTAAACTGTTGAACTATATAAGCTTTTCCTCCGACGCCGAAACGTTTTCGCTTATATACGCTTCGGAGTTTGTTTCTTACTACTTTGCCAAGAATCAAGAGTGGCAATCTTTAAATATCCTGCCCCCGGAAAACCGCCATGCTCCTCCAGCATCTCATCGCATTCGTGTACCTGCTCGCAGGCACGATCACAGACTTCAAGAAGCGGGAGGTCTCTGACTGGGCGAATTACGGCCTGATCGCGATGGGTCTCGCCTTGAACGCGTACCTCTCGATTGTTGATTGGGACTGGAGGCCTCTCGCCGCAAGCGTTGTTGTCCTCTGCGCCTTCTGGCTCTTCGGCTGGCTGATGTGCAGGGCGGGGCAGTGGGGCGGCGGGGATAGCAAGCTCTTGATGGGCCTCGGCGCGCTGTACGGCCTTGACTTTTTCCTCGTCTCTTTCCTCGTCGGCTCGCTCTTCATGGGCGCGATCTACGGAGTAGCGTGGAGCATGGTGCTTGCCTTCCGGCATCGGGAGGCATTCATAAAGAGGTTTCGAGGCCTTGCGGAAGAATGGAAGAAATGGCGAATCCTCGCCTTCTCTGCGTTGATCGCGTCAGCCCTCCTCTGGCTCATCTGGAAGCCCCTCTTCCTCTTCTTCACGTTCTGCGCCCTAATCTACCTTCTGCTCTATCTTTGCATGTTCATCAAGGCGGTCGAGGACAGCTGCATGCGGAAATGGATTCCGCCGGAGAAGCTGACCGAGGGCGACTGGCTGGCCAAGAAAGTGATTGTTTCCGGGAAGGTTCTTGCCGGGCCGGATGACAAGGAAGGGCTGTCCAAATCGCAGGTGGCGAAGCTCCAGGAACTAGCAAGGAAGGGCAAAGTGAAGAAAGTCTACGTCAAGGAAGGCATTCCCTTTGTGCCGAGTTTCCTCTTAGGCTGGATCGCAGCACTAGGCATTCAGCCCGGCCTCCTGTTCCAGCTTCTCCAGAGATAGTTCTCCTCGATGGGTTGGCTCTTCACCTGCTCCTGCGGTGGAATTGGCTTTTCCTTGAGCTTCAGCTCAACCGTCGCCATCTCCTCTTCGGAAAGCTGACGCGGCTGCCACTGCAGGTTGACGCCGTCGTTCTCCTTCCGGGGAAGCACATGTACGGCGAAATGCGCGACAGACTGCCCCGCGGCCACGCCGTTCCGGATGAAGAGGTTGGTGCCCTGCGCCTTGAGCGTCTCAAACAGCGCGTTGCTCGCTTTGTTCGCCAGGCCGAAGATTTTCCCGATGAGCTTGTCCGGCACCTGCTCAAGAATCGTGAAATGCTGCTTCGGAAGCACGAGGACATGGCCGGGCACGATGGGCTCAGGAGAAAGCACGATTTTCACTTCCTCATCCTCGAAGAGGGGATGCTCCGCTGGCTGGCAATAGGGGCACTCAGCCATGGAGCACCTTCAGGATGTCGTCCAGATCAACCTTGCCCGGCTTTTTGGATTCTTTTTTTGGGGGAGTTTTGGGAGTTTCCGAGGCAGCTTTCTTCCTCGGCTTTTCCTCCTCCTCTTTCTTCAATCCCAGAAGCACGTGAAGCCGGTCCCCCACCGCGGAGGCGATCTCGATCTTTTCCATCTCGCTCATCTTGGCGGAAGGAAGCGTGAAGCTGAGGCCGTCGCCCTCTTTCCTTGGGATGATATGGGCGATGAAGTGCTGGGCTCTTTGGCCCGCTACCGGGCCGTTCATCACGATGATATTGGTACCACGCGCGTCCAGGGCTTTCAGCAAATCATTGCTGATCTTCTTCGCGACGATGAAGATATGCTCCCGCAGCTCGTCAGGGAGCTGCGGCAGGATCATGTGATGCTCCTTCGGCATCAGGAGCACGTGGCCCGGGTTGGCGGGATTGATATCGAGAATGCCCAGTACATCTTCATCTTCGTAGACTTTCTTCGCGTTCACCTTGCCTGACCCAATCTGGCAGAAGATGCAGTTCTTCTTCTGGAACTCGCGGAGCTGCTCGGGAGTCATGCTCTCGAGCTTCTTCTTGAGCTCCTCGGCCTTCGCAAGATCCTCGGCGCTGGGGTCGGCCATGAGGCATTATTTTGGCTGCCCCTTATATAAAGGTTCCCGCTTCCGGAAGGTTTCCGGATTTTTCGGGCTCGAACATATTAAGGACCGCTTCCTCGCGCTTGCCATGGATGCGGATAGCAACTCGAGGCGCAGCGCCCAGCCCGTTTACAGGCCCCTTTATCTAAATGCGAATCTGGTCTACAGCGAGGCGCTCAAGAGGATACGCATTTTCGGAAGATCCAAAGACAACCTTCTGGCAATGCTTGCGGCTAGAGGATATTCCTTAGCTACGTCCATTCTCACCAAAATGGAGGTCATCCAGCGCCTCCGGCGGGAGGAAAACAAGACTCTTCAAACTGCGCGATTGGTTTATGCCGAGGTTATTTCAACCTTTCATATTGCCGAGATCGTGTCGCTCGATAAGAAAGTCCAGCTGACCAACGCATTTTTGGATTCTGTCGCAGGAACGAATCTTGATTTCAAGGATGCGATTCATCTCGCAATCGCCAAAAAGCTGAGAATGCCGCTCTGCACCCATGATAAGAAGCTTCTGAGAGGGTTCTCAACCCATGAAGATAAGCAGGATTTCTACTCTGAAGTCTATAAACCCTCGGATTTCCTGGACTGACGCCATTTCCGCTCCTGGTCTTCAAACCAGCCTTCAGGAACGTTCGCGTCCACTTTCTGCCCGTTTATGAGCAGCGTCGTCCTGATGAACCCTGGAGCCTTTCTGCTTTTCATGAACCTATAGGGTGGCTCGTCCTATATAAGCTTTTCCGCGTTTTCTCCGGAAGGTTTCCGGCTGCGCAATCTTTATATACACATCTTTCCGTGAAGGGGCCATGGTCGACAAGCTCCAGCTTGAACTCGAGCAGTCCCGCATGCTGAGGGAGAAGGCGCGCGTCATCCTCGACAAGAGCACGGCGCTGTACGGGTTGTTCATGATCGTCTCCCTGCTCGGGTTCTTCTACGACCGCATCACGGCGCAGATGCTGGCGCTCCTTGTGGCTGTCGGCATCCTCATCCTCATCCTTGGCGCGGTGCCGTATCTCGTCGTCACGTCGAAGGAGGAGAGGCGCATCGAGAAGCTGCTCGGTGACCGGAAATGAAAAAAGGGCTGACTCCGCTCATCAGCACGATCCTGCTCCTCGGCTTCGCCCTCGGTTTGGGAATGCTCGTCATCTCGTGGGGGCAGGCGCGGGCGCCTCCGGCGATGTGCTCCGGCCTGTCGGTTGTCGCCGTGGATTCCCAGCCACAGCTTTGCGTGAAGGAGGGAAGGCTGTATGGCCTTCTCGAGAATACCGGCGATGCCCCCATCACTCGCGTGCAGGCGACGATGCTCATGCAAGATGGGGTTTTGACCGAAGACCTTGATCTTGTCATCCAGCCGGGGAGCTTTTCGCAGGTTTGGTTCTCATCAACGATTTCGAGCGATGTGCAGAAAGTCCGGCTCGTTCCCTCTACGGCGGCCGGCCTGTGCGTTGAGGGGAAAATTGACGCGGACTTCGTCGGCGATTGCTAGCGCTTCCTTCTCAAGTCAACTCGCAACATGCGCAGCTCCTCGTGCTGCTGCCGGATGATGGTGCGCAATTCCTCCTTGCTGTTCTCGTTCACCGCCGCCAGAACGATGCAGGCGATGAAGATGAACCAGAGCAGCAGGATGGCTGATGTCTGGACGCTGAAAAAGCCGTACTGGTAGGCCATCGCCTGCACGAGAATGTAGCCGATGCCGATGCAGAGCAGGCCCATCATCAGGAGCACCCACTCGAACGCGTTCGGCTTGCGCATAAAGGAGGGTCATTGAGAATTCTCTATTTAAAGGTTTGTTGTAACGGTGGAATACGTAATGAGTGCCGCAAAGCGCAATCTTTATATATGTGTTCTCACATAATCCACATAACGGGTGATACCGATGCCAAACATGACCTTATCCATCCCAGACGACCTGCACAGCATTGTTAAGGAGCACGCCGAGATCAAGTGGAGCGAGATCGCCAGAAGGGCGATGTGGGTACAGGCGCAAAAGCTCAACCTCATGGACAGCTTGGCCAGGAAGAGCAAGCTCACGGAGAAAGACATTGACGAGCTTGACCACAAGATAAAGTCAGGATTACTGAAGCGATTCTAGCGCATATAGCAGAGGCAGCTCTTGTTCAGGGTGAAAAGGTATGCGGAATTATACTCGACGCACGATATGTCCGTAATTTTTACAACGATAGGTTCAGCAGTGCGTCTCGTAATAAGCGAACGCATTTATATCTCACTTCGTTTGAATCCTCTCGCTACACTCAAGGTTTGCGAAAATATCATGCGCTCGCTATACTATCGCCAATTATAGTTTAGGAATACTTAAATAGAAAAGAAACATCTGGAAACATATGCTCTCCTGGCTCAACTCTCTGGAAGGGAAGCCCTGGAATCTTTCCCTTGACAGGATTACAGCTCTTCTTAAGAAACTTGGGAATCCCCATACGAAAATCAAAACGATTCACGTCGCCGGCACGAACGGGAAGGGCAGCGCGTGCGCGATGCTGGCTTCTATTCTGAGAGCGGCTGGGTACAAGACGGGGCTGTACACCTCTCCCCATCTTCGCGTCCTCAATGAGCGCATCCAGATCGATGGGAAGATGATTTCAAATGCTGAATTAGAGAAACTCCTCAAGAAAATAAAAAAAGAATATACAAATCAGACGCATTTCGAAGTGCTGACTGCCGCGGCCTTGCTTTATTTCGCGGAGCAGAAAGTCGATATCGCGGTGATTGAGACCGGGCTGGGCGGAAGGTTGGATGCGACAAACGTGATTATTCCACTCATTTCAGTCATCACAACGATTTCGCTTGAGCATACTGCTTATTTAGGCGAGACGCTGGAAAAGATTGCTTCTGAAAAGGTGGGCATTATCAAAAGAGGCGTCACTCTTGTAACGATGGCCCGGGGAAAGGCGTTGCGCATCATCAAAAGAATTGCGAAAGAAAGGAAATCCCGGTGCGTCCGCCCTCTCGCTGTCAGGAAACGAGGGGGCTATTTTGACATTGGCAAACACAAAAATCTCTTCATCAACCTTTTGGGAGATTTTCAGGTGAGAAACGCGGCGCTTGCCCTTGCGGCCATTGGCAATCTTCCTTTAAGGGTTCCGGAGCGCGCCATTGCCGACGGCCTCGCCTCCGTGGAATGGCCGGGAAGGATGGAGCAGCACGGCAAGGTGCTGCTGGACTGCGCCCATAATCCTGAGGGCATCTCGACGCTGAAAAAGGAGGTGATGAAATTCCCACATGAACGGATCATCGGGGTTGTCGGCATTCTTAATGATAAAGATAGGGAGAACATGATGAAGATTCTCTCAAGCTTTTGCGATTCCTTTATTTTCGCTGAGCCACATACGGAGAGGGCGACTCCCGCAGAGGAACTTAATGCCTTGACTTCCGCGCCCTCCGTGATTGTCAAAGACGTCAACAAGGCCATCAGGCATGCGGAGACGCTTGCAGGCCCTGACGACATCATCCTCGTCACTGGCTCCATCTACCTTGTTGGGGAAGTGGATGTGAAATCTTTATATACCCTGATGCGCTCGTAGGCGCATGGCCCGACGCAACCCGTTCATGTCAAAGAAACTGGCAGGCAAGCTGCTGGACGATTTTTCCTTGTTCGGCAGCATGCCGTTCTATGTCATCGTCACCCTCGTCACGTATTTCGCTGGCAACCGGTTGCTCTTCGAGCGGCTCGCTTACGGCTTTCTCCTGTCTTTTATCGTCATCGTGACTATCAAGCATTTCCACTACAAGGACAGGCCGCAAAAGGAGGAATTCACGATGTTCATGGAGCGCATCGCCGCCTCTTCCTTCCCGAGCACGCACAGCCTCGGCGTCACCGGCATTGGGCTCTTGATCAGCATCTCTTATCCCTATCCCTGGGTCATCGCGCTCGCCTCCGCGCTCTGCTTGCTTGTCTACATCCAGCGCTATGTGAGCAAGAAGCATTTCGTCATCGACATCGTCGCCAGCATCGCGATCGCCATCGCGGAGACCGTGCTCATCGTCAAGGTGGTCGGATGAGCGAGAAGCTGAAGGGGATCTTCTTCATCCTCCTCTCCCTGCTCATCTTCTCGGTCAACAGCAACATCAGCCGCGCATATAGCGTGAATGTCTACACGATGCTGGCGACCACCACATTCCTCGGCGTGGTGTACCTCGGTGGATATTTCGTTGTTTCAGGACAGCGCCATCTCTTCAGGCCGAGTCAAAGCCCCGCTCTCCTGTTCGGGGTCGCGGTCGCAGTCCTGGTTACCCTTATCACATTCTATTCCGCGATTCGGCTCACGACCGTCGCGAACACCGTCCTGCTCCATTATACAGCCCCGATTTTCACGGTAGCGCTTGCCGTACTCTTCCTTAAGGAACCCTTCGAATGGCAGAGCATCTTCGCAGTCTTGCTCTCCTTTGCCGGAATCTATCTCGTCTTCGGCGGAACGCTCAGGCCTTCGCTCGGGCTGATCCTCGCGCTCGCCTCCGGGGTCAGCTATGGGGTCACCATCGTGCTCTACAAGCGCCTGGTGAGTCAAGGAAGCATCTATAGCCTGAGCTTCACTGTCGGCCTGCTGCTCTTTGTCTTCGTCTCTCCCGCGCTCTTTTTCCAGCTTCCGCCGCTCAGTGAGTTCCTTATCATGGCTGTCTTGGCGCCGGGTGTCATTGTCATAGCCCCGCTGCTCTACTATCAGGGACTCAAGGCCATCCAGGCGCAGCATGCCTCGATCATTTCCTATGCCGAGATCCTCTTCACCTCCTTCTTCGGCTGGCTGTTTTTTGGAGAGGTTCCCGGGCAATTCGCGCTTCTTGGCGGGGCGCTGATCATCGCCGCCGGGATCTGGGCGGTGCTGCGTGAGACGCGACCAAAAGTTTAAATGTATACCTCCGAGATCTGCCTATTAGATGAGATACTTCCCTTACGTTTCCGGTGAACAGCCCCTCAATAAGCAATTTCTTCAGATGGAGAGGCATCTTTATGATACGGATGTGATTGGCTGCAAGCTCCGAAACAGCGTTGTTTGGGATGAAGGCGGCTATTGTCAGATCTTTTGGCCGTATCCCGACCTTTCTCGGGTTCACAAGGATGGAGAGCGCCTCCTTTTCGCTGCCCAACGAAAGAAGACTCTTCTAGAGCAGAGAAAATCAATTCGTCTTTATTGGGAATCGCGAGCAAGGCTCTTGAGAGCCGTTAACTCCGACAGGCTCACGCTGGCGAAACAGTATGATGCCTATGCGTACGCCTTGAGGCGGATCTTTGCCCATATCATCACATCCACGGGACAGGTGACGTTTGAGCTCGAAAAACGGTTGAAGCGCATTGTTCAGGCCTCTTACGGAGAGCAAGCAGATGAGGCTTATGCTGTGCTCACTACCCCTACTAAAGAGGATCTTCTGATGCAAGAGAGAAAAGCATGGGTGCGCCCGGGGAAGTCACCCATCTCGATTCTTAGGCATCTCAGGAAGTATTCGGTGCTTCTCGCAAACGTATTTTCAGAACGTGATGCGCTCTCATTTGCCAAGAAACGAGATACTGAACTTCTCAAACGGGAGATTCAAGACGCTTCCAAGAGGCAGGCGGCTCTCAAAAAAGAAAAACGAGCGATTCTAGGCCGGCTAGGTTCTTCTTTGGCTAATGAGATCTCAACCTTACTTTGTGGTCTGGGCGTTCTTCGCCTGGAACTGAAGGCATGCTGGAACGGTGAAGCTTTTCATTCGCTTCCCTTTTTCAAGAAAGCAGCCCGATTAGCTGGATGCTCTGTGCGGGATTTTTATTTCTATTATACGTGGAGAGAGGTGAGCGCACTGCTTCATAAGGGAAAACCTCTTCCTCTATCGATTTTAAAGGCAAGAAAACACTATTGTCTCCTGTATCTCAACCAGAAGTGTATTGCTATCTATAATGGAAATCAAGCTGTGGAAATGAAGCGCAAGATTCTTGGCGCAAGCTTGCCCGACAGGGAGATGCAGTCTTTTAGCGGCGCAATCGCATGCAAAGGAAAGGTTCGGGGAAGGGCACGAGTGGTTCGCGTTGACAGCCCGCAGGCGCTTTCACACATCTCTAAATCGTTGAGGAAGGGAGATATCCTTGTTACGGGGATGACTAACCCGACCATGATGGGGCTTATAAGAAAGGTCTCTGGGATTATTACTGATGAAGGGGGCATCGCTTGTCATGCGGCGATTATCTCGCGGGAATTCGGGCTCCCCTGCATCGTGGGAACCCATGTCGCAACACATGTTCTGAAGGAGGGGGATCGTATTGAACTTGATGCTCTAACTGGGGCTGTAAGAAAGCTCTCCTGAACCATCTCGACCGCAATCTATATAAATCAAGTTCGAGCCATTCTGATTATGGGGGAAGTGGATGCCGAGCTCATCAGGATACAAGGGATGAGCGACAGGCAAGTCGGCGAATTTCTCAAGAAAAACGGCATCTCGCTCAAGGTGGAGGAGGCGCGGCGCATCGTCCATCTCATCGGGAGGGACCCGACGCTCACGGAGCTGCACATCTTCAACATCCAGTGGAGCGAGCATTCCAGCTACAAGAGTTCGGAAGAATGGCTGAAGCTCTTGCCGACCAAGGGGAAAGAAGTGATTCTCGGGCCGTCGGAGGACGCGGGTATTGTTAGGTTCACGAAGCACGAAGGAGAGACGTATGGCATCGTGATGAGCCATGAGAGCCACAACCATCCCAGCCAAGTTGTTCCGTACGAGGGCGCCGCGACAGGCATCGGCGGGAATGTGAGGGATGTTTTGTGCATGGGCGCCCGCGTCATCGCGTCTGCCGATCCTTTACGATTCGGGAATCCTGATGGAAAGCACGCGAACCGGGTCAAATACATCGCAAGCCAGGTGATTGAGGGGATAGCCGGCTACGGGAACCCCCTGGGCGTGCCGGTGATCGCCGGAGACATCTATTTCAATGATTCCTTCGACGAGAACTGCCTCGTCAATGTCGTGACGCTCGGAATTTTGAAGGAGAAGGACATCGTCCACAGCAAGGCGCCCCCTGACAGCGAAGGGTACGACATCGTGATCGTGGGCAAGGCGACGGACAATTCCGGCTTTGGGGGGGCGGCGTTCGCGTCCCTGATTCTCGACGAGGAAGACCGGGAGTCCAACCGGGGTGCGGTGCAGGTGCCCGATCCTTTTCTCAAGAACGTCCTCATCCGGGCAACTGAAAGTGTCTTTGAGGAAGTGAGGAAAAAGAAGATCCCTGTCGGATTCAAGGACATGGGCGCCGGAGGCATCATGTGCTCCACTTCTGAACTGGTGGCCAGCGCTGGCTTTGGCGCTGAAATCGATCTTGACAAAGTGCATGTGTCGATGCACGATCTGCCCCCATTCATCGTCGCCTGCTCTGAGACGCAGGAACGATTCACCTGGATTTGCCCTACAGCATTTACTGATGCTTTATTGAAGATTTACAATGAGGACTTCGACCTTCTCAATATCTCCCAAGGAGCCCGGGCTTCCGTGATCGGCAAGGTGACGAAGAGCCCGACATATCTGCTCTCGCACCAGGGAAAAACTGTCTGCAACGCGGATGTGCAGGCGATCACGGCCGGAATCAAATACCAGCGCGAGTTCAAGCCGCCGAAGCAGAGGTATACGGAGCCGGATTTGGGTGAGCCTAAGGATTATGAGAAAGCCGTCCTCGACGTGCTCGCGCATCCCAACGTGGCTTCCAAGGCCGCATGCTACAAGCATTACGATACCCAGGTGCAAGGGCTCACCGTGATCCAGCCAGGAGACGCTGACGCGGGAGTGCAGGCGCCGTTGCCGGGATGCTCTGCGGGCATCGCGCTGAGCGTGGACTGCAACCCGAAAGTCTCGAGAATTGACGCATATTGGGGAGCGGCGAACGCTGTGGCCGAGAGCATGCGCAATGTCGCGGCGGTCGGCGCTGTCCCGTTGTGCCTCACCGACTGCCTGAATTACGGGAATCCCGAGAAGCCAGAGGCCTTCTACCAGTTTGTCCAGGGTGTCAAGGGGCTGTCGGAAGCGGCGACGCAACTGCACTTCAAAGGAACACAAGAGCCGGTGCCCTTCATCTCGGGCAATGTCTCCTTTTACAACGAGTCCGCCACCGGAAAGGCAGTGGACGCGAGCGCGATCGTCGCCTGTTTGGGCAGGATTGATGACCTCAGCAAGGTGATCACGATGAAAATAAAGAAAGCTGGTTCTGCTCTTTTTATGGCCGGCGAACGGAAAGACACGCTGGGCGGCTCGGTGTATTATGATCTGCATGGGCAGACCGGCGCGAATATCCCCAAGTCGGATTTTGTCTCGGAACGGAACATGATTTACGCGGTCACGGACGCGATTGACAAGCGCCTGCTGTTGTCTTGCCACGACATCTCAGACGGTGGAGTTATCGTGGCGCTGGCTGAAATGATCCTGGGCGGGGAAGCCGATGGTGAAATCGGGGCCCAAGTCAGTTTCGACGAGAAATCGCCGCTCTGGAAGGCGCTCTTCTCTGAGTCAGGGGGATTTGTTCTTGAAGTCGAAGAGAAAAATGCCAAGGAAGTGCAGCGCATCTTCAGTGGGCATGGAATTTCCCTCATCAAGCTTGGAACAACGGGAGGGCCTCAGCTTGTAATTAACGATCGCATTTCTCTTCCAATTGGGAAACTGAAGGAAGCCTGGACGTCCGGATTCCGGAGGGCGATGGCATGATTTCCTTGTTAAATTTTGGGAGAAACTTTGGCGCCGGTCAGCCAAGTCTCTTGGCTGACGAGGGCTGCGGAGCAGACCGACGGCGCCACCAGATTCCCTTTCTTTTTACCTCCTTCCTTTTGCTTCTGTTTGTGCTCGTTCTCATGGGATGTACAACCCAAGAAGACATCCAGAAAGCGGAGCAATACAAGCTGGAGCTTCAGTATTACCAGTACGCGGTGGATTTCGCCTCCAAGGGGATGATCAATGAGGCGCTGGGGAGGTGCGAGCAGACCCACCTCCTGAGAAATGAGTGCATGGTTTCCTTCGTCCAGATTCTCATCCAAAATAAGGCGACGCTAAAGCGGGAATACTGCGATTCCATCAATCCTGAATATCGCATCAACATGACGAACCGCGCGCTTGGGATTGTGTATAGGGATATTGACAAGCCGCTGGCGGAAGAGCTGAAGATGAAGATGAATCCTTCCGAGGAGCGCATTGCGCAAATCACTTCGATTAAGGAGGCGTGCGTGCAGGCCACATGAAACCGACGATAGCTGTCATCTGGTTCCCGGGAATGAATTGCGAAAATGAGGCCAAAAGAGCCTGCGTCGCGGCTGGCATGGACTCCGAGATTGCGCGCTGGAACAACGCGAAGCTGGAGAAATTTGACGGCTATCTGCTTCCGGGCGGATGGAGCTTCGAGGATCGCGTCCGGGCCGGAGTCATCGCGTCCAAGGATCCGCTCTTTGATTCGCTGAAGGAGGAGGCGAAGGCCGGAAAGCCGGTGCTGGGCATCTGCAACGGCTGTCAAGTCCTGGCAGAAACAGGGTTGGTGCCGGGCATCAAGCCGGAGGCGCAGATGGCGCTCGCCCCGAATGCCAATCCTTTCGTTTCCGGGTATTACTGCACGTGGGTCAAGATCAAGCACGTCGGAAAAAAGAACGCCTACAACGCGTTTTTCAAGCATGGGGAGATCCTCGACATCCCGATCGCGCATGGAGAAGGACGATTCATTTCAGCGGAGAAGGGGCTAATGGAGCAGTTGGAGAAGAACGGACAGATAGTATTCAAGTATTGCGACGCGAATGGCGCGGTGATCCATGATTTTCCCGTCAATCCGAATGGGGCGGCGGCGAACATCGCGGCCGTGGCGAACCCCAAGGGCAATGTCCTTGCGATTATGCCTCACCCGGAGCGGGCCTTCTTCAAGTTCCAGCACAAGGAGAAGCAGATGGCCAATTACGGCGACGCGATGACGCTCATGCCGGCGGCGAGAATCTTCGAATCCATGCGGGAGTACCTCAAAAAATGAAAACGCTCAAGATGTTCGTGGGGCTGAAGATCCCGGATACCACCGCAATCACGGCGCTGAACACCCTGAAACGGATGGGATATTCGTCGGTCGGGAAATTGGAGCGGTTCCAATACTATGAATTCACGTGCGCGAACCCGGAATTATTGACTGACCGCCTGGCGAAGATTGACATCCTCGTGAACGCGAACAAGAATTACGCGATTGTCGGGACGGAGTCGCATGAGGAAGGATTCACGTATCTTCTTGTGAAAAACAAGGGCGAAACCCATGAGGGATTGCTTTCCACGCTTCAGAACCGGCTGGGGCT
>JAGVXW010000025.1:0-1282 GCA_018303575.1 Candidatus Woesearchaeota archaeon | reverse complement strand
GTGCTCTAAAGTTCGACGAACTCCGACTTCATCTGCCTTAATGAAGTCAGTGTCTTGATTTTGGTCACGCCTTTCTTTGAAATGACTTTCTTGACAAACTCGAAGTAGTCGTCCTGATCTTTTGTGCGCACCTTCAAAATGAGTTCCCAATCGCCAGTGATGATGTCGACGCTCTCTATCTGGGGATGCTTCGCGAACTCATTTGCGAGGCGCTCCGGGTCTCCGTATTCGTCTGGAGAGAGCGTGAGCAGCACGAACGCCGTGAACCCGCCGCCGATCTTCCTATGGTCAAAGACAGCCTTGTAGCCTAGGATGGCGCCTTCCCGCTCGAGCTTCTTGATGTTGTAGTGGAGCGTAGTGGACGGCTCCTTGAGCTTTCTTGCGAGGAGCGCGATCCGCGGCGTGCAGTTCCCTGTTCTCAGTTGCTCGACGAGCTTCTGCCTGATGTCTTTCATAGGATTGAATGATATTCAATTATTTATAAATTTATTGCTTATTATTGGAATAAAATACGAAAAAGTATATAGAGTGAGCCCTCTTTCCCAGCCCTATGCAGCAAGCGATTCACAAGGAGCCCATGCTGGGCGTCATCGGCGGCCTTGGTCCGGAGACGAGCGCGGCATTCTGCCTCAATGTCATCCGGAGGATTCAGAGCCTGCAGCAGCGCCAGCCGCGCATCCTCTTAGAGAATGTTCCTCTTTCGTTCCGCGACGAGCAGGTGCTGATTGAGGGCGGGGAAAAGACGAATCACAGGCGCTTGATTCTTCAGGCGGCGAACCGGCTCTCCCTAGTTGGATGTACCTCGCTCGTGATTCCGTGCAATACTGCGCATCTTTTTATCGAGGAGCTCCGGAATTCCACGTCAGTTCCGTTCATCAGCATTCTGGAGGAGAGCGTGCGACGCTGCCATGAGGGGGGACGCAGGCGCATCGGCGTTCTCGCGTCAACCAAGACCCTGCAGGAGAATCTTCATGCCCCTCTTTTCTCTTCTTTTGGCATTTCCCTTCTTTTTCCGCGGAATCAACACGAGATCGACGCTCTCATCTCGCGGATTCTCAAGGAGGGTCCGAGAGAATCTGATAAGAAAAGGATGCAAGAGATGTGCGTTGCTTTGAAAAGGCAGGGCGCGGAACGCATTCTACTTGCCTGTACAGAGCTTTCTCTTGTTGGGCGAGGGCTTCCAGACACGCTGGATAGCCTCGAGATTCTAGAAGAGGCTGCCGTGCGGCATCTATCAGGAGGCGAGGACGATGGCTGACGATCCGAAAGTGCCTCTTGAGGC